>CAZMLP010000434.1:0-3711 GCA_964566745.1 uncultured Verrucomicrobiota bacterium
AGGGCGGCTGGAAGCCGGGCGCGAGTGCCACTTGAAGGCGCTGCATCTCCTGCTGGAGATCCTGGGTGGCCAGGACGTCTTCGAGTGTCCGGAATTTGTCCCGACCGTGGAGGCGGTGGTCATCGCGTTGCAGGACGGGCCGCTGCCGCCACTGACGGCCGCGCGGCTGATGCAGCATTACGAGCGCACCGGCGAGTTCGGCAAAGCGGAGGACATGCTTCACACGCTGCGGGAGGCAGATCCGGGCGCGGAAGAGATGCGGGAGTTTGGCGTGCAATTTTACCGGCGGCTGCTGGAGCGAAGTGACGAGGAACTTGTGGCCGGAAACCTGCCTCGCGCCGAGGTGGAGGAGGGGCTGGGCGAGTTGCACGGGCGGAAAAGGAAGAAATGACGAATCACGAAAACCGAATGACGAGGGAAATCCCAATCCCGAGGCGCCTCGCCACCGATATTGGATTTGGCGCTTGGCCATTCTCACGTCATTCGGGTTTGGGAATCCGGCATTCACCCGCGTCATTCCGCGTTTGACTTCGCCGCCGCCCCTCCGTATCAGACACGCCACATGTCGAACGCTTCTGCATCTTTCAGCGGGCTGGTGGAGTTCACGCCGGGCTTCGCGCCCCGGCCTCAAATTTCCCATGTCCTTTTTGACTTTGACGGCACCCTCTCGCTGGTGCGGCAGGGCTGGCCGGAGATCATGGTGCCGATGTTTGTGGAGATGCTGCCCCGGCTCCCGGGCGAGACCGACGAGCAAGCCCGCAAGTTGATGTTCGAGGACATCATGCGACTCAACGGCAAGCAGACGATTTACCAGATGATCCAGCTTGCCGAGCGGGTGAAAGAGCGGGGAGGCACACCCAAGGAGCCGCTCTGGTACAAGCACGAGTATCTCCGCCGGTTGAACGAGCGGATTGATTCGCGCGTGGCCGGCCTCAAGGCGGGAAGCGTCCGCCCGGATGATCTGCACGTGTTCAACGCCCGCGCGCTGATGGAGAATTTGGCGGCTCGCGGGCTCACGGTTTACCTGGCCAGCGGCACGGACGAGCAATACGTCAAACAAGAGGCGAAACTGCTGGAGGTGGACCGCTACTTTGGGCGGCATATCTACGGCGCGAAGGATGATTACAAATCATTCTCCAAGAAAATGGTGATCGACCGCATCCTCGCCGAGAACAACATCAGCGGGGAGAAGCTGCTGGCGTTCGGCGACGGCTACGTGGAAATCCAGAACACGAAAGAGGTGGGCGGATTCGCGGTGGCGGTGGCCAGTGACGAGGGGAACAACGGCTCCGGGCGCATGGACGAGTGGAAGCGCAACCGCCTCCTCGGAGTGGGCGCGGATGTCGTGATTCCTGATTACCGCGACCAGGCGGCGCTGCTGGAGCGGATCCTCGGTTCGTAACGAAACGGAGAAAACCATGAACCCGGCGCCGACGGAAAAATCGTTCGCGCACAAGGTCAAGTTCGTCGGGGCGCTGGTGTTTGTCCTTGGCATGGCCGGCTTCCTCATTTTGGGGGACACCGGGCTGCGGCAAGGGCTTGATCTTTGGATGCTGGGCCGCGACGTGCCCTCCATCCGCGCGGAGTTGGCGAAGACCCCCCAATTGCGAAACGTGACCGTGGGTGTGGCCACCTCACCGTCCCGCGCGATTGTGGTGCATGGCGAGGTTCGGACCGGCGCGGATTTCAGCCTGCTCACGAACACGGTAGCGCGGGTGAAACCGCCCGCGAGCGTGATGTATTTGATCAAGGTAACGGAGGACAACAGCTTTCGGCGGGAGCTTCAAAAATGAGTGACGATCCAGCGCCAGTTCTTTCGTGGGGCCCGGCATTGCGGGGGGCGATTGTCCAACAGGTGCTGATCCTGGGCTTTGCGCTGGTGGGGTTGAGCGACAGCGTTCTGCCCCAAGTGTGTGGCCAGGCGGCGGTGGCTTTCTGGGTGGTGGCGGTGGTGATAATCGCGCGGCGCCGGTCCGGACCAACCTCCACCGATCTGATTTTGCTCCGCTCGGGGTATTTGCCGCTCTGCTTCGTTTCTTACGCTATTTCGCGACTCGTCTGGAAACTTCGGGGCTTTGCATATTGACTCTCCTGTGAAAACATCCCGCACCCTGTGACTGTGAACGCCATTGATTTGAAGAAACTGCGGGTTTTTCCCCTCGCCACGCGCAATAGCCTGAGCGAGGTGGAGGAACTCCTGGTCGAGCCGTCGGCCGACGCGCCCGAGTGCCCGCCGGAACAGCGACGGATCATCGAGGAATGCGCGCGAAAGATCAAAGCCGCCCGGGAGCGGGGCGCCACAGTGATGGTGATTTACGGCGCGCACCTGGTGAAGAATGGCGGCCAGTTGCTGCTGAACCACCTGCTGGATTATGGGTGGATCACGCACCTGGCCACCAATGGCGCGGGGACGATCCACGACTGGGAGTTTTCCTTTCTCGGCCGCTCCACCGAGAGCGTGCGCGACAATGTCGCCACCGGCAGCTTTGGCACTTGGGACGAGACGGGCCGCTACATCAATTTGGCGATTCTTCTCGGCGGGGTGCGGGGCGAGGGATATGGCCGCGCGCTGGGGCGGTTCATTTTCGAGGATGGCGCGACGATTCCCGCGGCAGAATCCCTGGAGGAGGAGTTGCGCCGCGAGCCGGGGCATCCTCTGGCCCCGGCGCGGGCGGATTTGTTGCAAGCCATCCGCGTCCACAACCTGCCCCCGGGGCCGCTGGTGTTGTTGCACCGCTGGCGGCAGACCTCCGTGCTCGCGCAAGCCGCGCGTCATGACGTGCCGTTCACGGTTCACCCCGGCATTGGCTACGACATCATTTCCAATCATCCGCTCTTCACACCCGCGGCCATTGGGCGCGGGGCGGGCATCGATTTTCAACTGTTCGGCGGCTCGGTCGAGAAACTCGACGGCGGCGTGGTGCTTTCGATTGGCTCGGCGATCATGGGACCGCAGGTGTTCGAGAAGAGCCTCAGTTGTGTGAACAACCTCCGGTTGCAGGCGGGCCGTCCGATCGTGAAAGACCACACGATTTGCGTGGTTGATTTGCAGGACGGCGGGAACTGGGACTGGACCAAAGGCGAGCCACCGCGCGAGAACCCGGCGTATTACCTGCGCTTCTGCAAAAGCTTCTCGCGCATGGGCGGGACCATGCATTACGTGCAGTACGACAACGTCGCGTTTTTGCACAACCTCTTCCACCTGCTCACGAAGCCCTGACCCTCGTTTGTGACCCCGGAACGTTTTCAACAAATCACCAGCCAATATCCCCGGCTCGCCCTCGCCATTGTCGGGGACTTTTGCCTCGACCGTTACCTGGAGATCGACCCGGCACGCGGCGAGGTTTCCATCGAAACCGGGTTGCCGGTTTACAATGTCGTGAACACGCGGGCGCAGCCCGGCGCGGCGGGAACGATCCTCAACAATCTCGTGGCGCTGGGCGTGGGGACGATCTACCCGGCGGGTTTCTCGGGCGTCGATGGCGAGGGCTTTGAGTTGCGCCGCTCGCTGCTGGCGCGCGCGGGAGTCAAGCTCGATTACTTTGTCGAGACGCCGCAACGCCGGACGTTCACTTATTGCAAACCCCTGATTTTGGAGCCGGGCAAAGCGCCGCGCGAGTTGAACCGGCTCGACAGCAAAAACTGGACGCCGACGCCGGACGCGTTGCAGGTGCAACTGGCGGCAAACGCCGCCCGGCTGGCGGCCGGGAC
>CAZMLP010000435.1:0-4234 GCA_964566745.1 uncultured Verrucomicrobiota bacterium
ATATCAGCGGTGGCCCGATAAGGCGCGGACCGGAGATTTGCCGAACTCCGGGAGACAAAGTTGACCCGTTTGCGGATTGGCAGAGCTTGGACGGCAAGCAACCGTTATTCGACGAGCACACGCCTTGGTGCAAACTCCCGAAGGGCTTCAAAAGGCAGTTTAATTTTATCTGGCGGAGGATTGATGGCAGTGCGGTTAATCCCATCACGGGCGACCGCGGCGATGCGGCGCGTGCGCATGAGTTCTTCCTTCCGCCCGCCGAGCGCTCCGGCGGTTCCGCTTCGGGAAATTTAACCGTGAAGGACTTGGCCCACCGCCTCCAAATCACCCGGCTCCGGTCTGACTACCGCCTTTTCGCCATTCCAAAAGGAGTTTTCACGCGCAAAGCGGCGGACGACCTGGGTAAGTGGCTGGCGCGATCATTGAAACAGGGAATTTCCCACCAAGGGGAGCAGCTCGGCACGGCAAAGGAATGGACAGATTTCCTGAGCAGCGAGCAGTCTGACGCGTTACCCGACAGTGTTGGCAAAACTACCGACTCCCATCACAACGTCAAATATTTGCGCGGCCTCGTTTCGCTGGTCTATCCAGTGCTCGAAATTCCGGGATTGTTTGCGCCGTCTCCTCATCGGGCGCACCGGAAACGGCATGTCCCCAAACGTGCGGAGATTTATTAAAACTCCGCACGTAGGCGGGTTCCCGCGCGGAGTGGCAATCTTCCCGCAGTCAGGTGCAAGTTGGCATCACGGCGCGAACGGAAAGCCGGTGAGAACCGGCAGCGGCGCACAACGCTCCCCGTCCCGCGCGGTGCCGCTTGCCCGGCTGTAAAAATGAACACGAACACCGACAAACCGTCCGCTACCGTCCCGGCCCTGGCCGACTCCCTCGAATACCTCAACAAACGCCAAATGGCCGCGTGGCTTGGTGTCAGCGTGAGGACCATTGATAATCTCCTGCGGGCGCGCAAAATTCCCTTCGTCAGGCTCTCCGCCCGCCTCGTCCGCTTCCCTAGGTCCGAGGTGGACGCCCACTTTGCCCGCAACGCCCGCGTCAACCCGCGCACCCTGGCTGTTTGAAGCTATCACCGCATGTCGCGGCCGTAGCGTCCTTCCCGGTAGGAAACGCTTGGTGGACAATTTCCCAACGTGAGCGCGAATCACACACCTTACTTTCAATTTCCCCTGTGCGTGCTCGCTTACGGTCAGACCGTGGATGAGCGTTTGGCGGCCTTGTGTGATTACGCGGTGGTCGAGACCGGCAGGACTTTTTGGGAGAAGCTGGCCCCGGAACAAATGAAGGAGCTTCGGCTCTCCGCGCAGGACACCCACAAGAAGATTCGCGGCTTCACCGTCAATCGAACCACCGACCTTCAAGTGTTGGTCGGGTTGAGAACGCTCCAAGTCTGGATCACGCATTTGCAATCCACATTGAATCGTCACGCTCAATTGGAGGCGTTCATTGTGGAATACCAGCGCAAACACGGTCGGGACGCCCATGTGCGAATACGCGCCGACCTCTTTTGGGACGTGAAAGACAAACGCGGCCTCACCGAGCGCGAGTTCTGCGTGTTATGCGCGATCTATAGTGTCATTGGCGATAAAAAAGGCCCCGTTCGTATCACCCAAGCCACCATCGCTTACCGCGCGCTCGGCTACAAATCCAAAGCCGCGATGGATGCTGAACTGTTGAACCGGACGGATGGAGCCGTGTTGCTCACCGATTGGAAGCTCCGCGCCACCATCGAGAAGCTGGAAGCGCGCAAGCTCGTCTGCCGCGTCACGTACGGCCGTCGCCAGACCTACTATTCCCACCGCTTAACCCCTGGGGAGATGCGGAATCAAATTGTTGCCGCCAAAACCGGCTCGGCGGATTACACTTGGGGCCAGCGCCGTCTTGACGATCTGATGACCGACGAGATTCGCAAAATGCGCAAGGGCAAGCTTGCCCGCCCCATTCCCGCCAAAGCCCCTAATGGCCCGGCCCTGGCCCAAGCCACTCCTTGCGTTCGTCCGGCTCCGGGCGCCATCCACACCGGCAGCCAAATTGAGCCTCGTCCCTGGCGTCCCCAATCCCAACGCTAGGAGATCGACGGCAAGTTTTCGGCCACATAATCGCCTTCCCGGTGTTCCGAAGGGCCTTCAAGCCCCTTTAAGGCCCTTATTAGCCCCTTGGTAGCCCCTTCCGAAAAGTTGCCGCTGAATAACTTGTGACGCCGACCACCGGGAAGCCTCAAAATTGGCCTCGACTGGCCATCTGCTGCGCCACAACCGAGCCTCAACTTTAATAAAAACGATTTACTAATAGAAACTTCCCCAAAAGAAACAAAGAAAAAGTGCTCCCGCACTTTTCTGAAGGAAGACCAAGAACAATGAAGAAGGAAAGGGGAACATGGGAAAAGGGGAAAAGGGGAAAAGGGAAGGGAAAAGGGGAACGCGCGCGCGGGAACACCTCGCCAACGAAGCGGGTCGTTACAGGGTAACGGGAGATGCTTTGTCAGGGACGCGCTTCCTTGGATGAAAGCGTAACGAGGCAGTCGAACGGTTGCGCGATGGTGCGCGACGAGGCGGTTTTGGCCTTTGCTGGCTCGGAAACGGCCCAAGGAGCGCGCGGAAGGCGGGAGAGCCTCCCTTTCTTGGGCCGGGGGATTAAAACCCGCCCAAGAGGCGTCGCGGCGCAAGACGGGCCACCCCCTGCTCGCGCCACACGCCCCCTCGATGCGTCCAGACGGTCGCATCCGCCGCGCGGCGCGTGGCCATCCCTTTTGTCCCCGCCGCCCCGCCGCCTAACCCATTCGCGCTGCGCTCCCTCGCCGCTAAATCTGCGCGGCCCGGCTCGCAGGAAGCCCCCGTTCTCTTCTTTCTTAAGTGGTCCTATTCACACTTCCGACCTTCTTTTCTGGTTCCACAATGTTGCCCTCGCTTAAAGGCAGCTCGCCGCCCCGCCGCATCCGGTTCCAACCCCTTGCCCTCTTCTCCGAAGGCGCCTGGTTCCCGCCCCGTCGCGGAAAAAGGCCTGCCCCGGTTTGGTCCGGGCATCGGGACTCCAAGCCTTCGCCTTCACCCGGAGAGTTCCTGTTTCGCTTCCCCTGTCTCCAGCGCCTCGCCATTCTTGTTTGCCTCCCGTTGTGTTCAGGGTAAGCTCCGGGAAAGACGCATGCGCCGGATTGCGCCATCGGTGAACATTAGGACAAGGGACGCAGCGGAAAACGCCACCACGCCGCGCCGCTTGCGCGAATTCCTGCCGCTTAATTCCTAAATCTCGACCGCCCCGCGCCTGCCAAGAATCGACGCCCCATGCTCAACAGCACCATCCGCAGCCAAATTGACGCCCTTTGGAACGCCTTCTGGACCGGCGGCATTTCCAATCCCCTGGAGGTCATCGAGCAAATCACCTATTTGCTCTTCCTCAAGCGCCTGGACGACCTGCATACGCTGGAGGAAAACAAGTCCAAGACGCTCAAGAAGCCTATGGAGCGCCGGGTGTTCCCGGAAGGCAACGACCCGAAGGGCCGCCCGTACGAGGATTGCCGCTGGTCGCGCTTCAAGCATTTCGAGCCGAAGGAAATGTTTGCCGTGGTGAACGACCACGTCTTCCCGCTCCTGCGGACCCTCGGCGGCGATGACTCCACCTACGGGCGCCACATGAAGGACGCGCGGTTCACCATCCCGACGCCCGCGCTGCTCGCCAAGGTCGTGGACATGATTGACGGCGTGCCGATGGAGGATCGCGACACCAAGGGCGACCTCTATGAATACATGCTCGGAAAGATCGCCACCGCCGGGCAGAACGGCCAGTTCCGCACCCCGCGCCATATCATTCAACTCATGGTGGAACTCACCGCGCCCCAGCCGCGCGACGCCATTTGCGATCCCGCGTGCGGCACAGCGGGGTTCCTCGTCGCCGCCGGGGAATACCTCCGCCAGCATCACCCGGAGATTCCGCGCGACGCGAGGCTCAAGGAGCATTTCCACCACCACCTTTTCCACGGGTTTGACTTTGACAACACCATGCTTCGCATTGGCAGCATGAACATGCTCCTGCACGGCGTGGAAAACCCGGACATCCGCTACCGCGACTCGCTCGCGCAGGACCACGCGGACGACGAGGACGCCTACACGCTCGTGCTCGCCAATCCGCCGTTCGCCGGCAGCCTCGACTACGAGAACACGGCGAAGGACCTGCTGCAGATCGTCAAGACAAAGAAGACAGAGCTGCTCTTCCTCGCGCTCTTCCT
>CAZMLP010000436.1:0-2658 GCA_964566745.1 uncultured Verrucomicrobiota bacterium
ACTGGCCCAGCGCCTGGACGAGGAGACTTCCGAAATCCGTCGGGAAGAGATGCGCAGCCACCATCCACTCACCCAACGTCTTCTGACCTGGTTGACCGCCCGTTATCTGTTGGCCTCCCGGCGTTTGGACCAACTGGACGACGCCGAGGCGTGGAAACGGTTGCGCGGGCTGTGCGCCGATTTGGGCCGGTTGCGGCGGATGGAGGAGGAGGACCGCCAGCGGCGCAAGGAGGAGGAGGGGAAAGAGGCCCTGGTGCGCGCGGAGATGGCGAATTTGTTCTTCGAGATGAAGGCCAAGGATCGCGAGGCCCGACAGGCCAAGGAAGCGGCAACCAAAACGGGGGCCAACCACTCGCCGAAGTCTGCCGAACCGTCTGTCACGGCGGTTCCTGCGCAAGAAATGCCGATGTCACCAAACCAACCGGTTCAAGGTGATTCAAGGTGCGCCGCCGTTCCTCCCATTCCGCCGACGCCCGTCACGGAAGTCACGCTTGGGACTGCTGTCGCCTCCCCTTCTGGCCTCGCGCAATCAACCTCGATCCCCTCGGAAAACCCCGCAATTCCGGGCAATTCAAGGTAGTTCAAGGTGCTTGCGCCTGGCCTTGCGCGTTGGAGAACCAATCAACTGGAGAACACAAAGGACTCAGAGAAGGGTTCCGATGGGTTGATGAACAACGGCAGGTTCCCGCGTCAGCATGGTCGAGCCGGTGGGCGAAGATTGGCCGTGCGCCAGCACCTGAGCCCTGTTTTGCTTGCGTGTATTTTTTTCCGAACCCAGCGCGCGGAGGCACATCCTTCGCACTACCCCGGTAAATAGTGTGGCACAGCATTCCCGGGACCGGTTCGGGGAGCGCCAGCGGCCCGCCGAAAGCAAGACTATCACAGTAAACGATTGGTATTGAACGGGTTTATGCAGCGCCAAGGTGAATCAAGGCCGCGCATTCACCATTCTTGAGGACGCCAGCGAAAATTTTGAGGAAAAAAGCAACGCGTCTTCCCAGTCTTGGAAAGGGCATAAAAAATATTTCCCTTTCGTTTTCACCCTTCCAAGCCTAAATCTCCCTCGTCGCGTGCAACAATTGTATCCGAAACATTATTGCGGTGTCTTCGGCATCTTCGGGCATCCCAACGCCGCCGAATTGACGTACTACGGCCTCTACGCCCTCCAGCATCGTGGTCAGGAGAGCGCGGGCATTGTCACCACTTCGCCGGGGAAGAAGTTTCGCGCCCATCGCGGCATGGGTCTGGTTCCGCAGATTTTCACCGGCACGGTGCTCCACGACTTGGTGGGCACCATCGCGCTCGGCCACACCCGCTACTCGACCACCGGCTCCTCCCGCATCGAGAACGCCCAGCCGCTGACGGTCGATTGCTCGAAGGGCGAGATCGCCATCGCGCATAACGGCAACCTCACCAACGCCGCCATTCTCCGCGAGCAGTTGGAGGCGAAGGGAAGCATTTTCCAGACGACGGTGGACAGCGAGATTATCCTGCACCTGATGGCCCAGCCGACGGTGGGCGGGAAGGAGAACAACCTCGTGCAGACCGTCCGCCGTATCGAGGGCGCTTACTCGCTTGGCATCATGACCGAGAACGAGCTGATCGGCGTGCGCGACCCGCATGGCTTCCGGCCGCTCAGCATCGGCAAGCTGGGGGACGCCTGGGTGCTCGCCAGCGAGACCTGCGCCTTCGACCTGATCCAGGCACAGTTCGTCCGGGACGTCGAGCCGGGCGAGATCGTCATCATCAACAAGGACGGGATCAAGAGCATCCAGGCCTTTCCCGAGCAGCAGCGCCGGGCGTTCTGCATTTTCGAGTACGTCTATTTTGCGCGGCCGGACAGCACCATCAACAATCGCAACGTGTACAAGGCACGGGTGGAAATGGGCCGGCAACTCGCGCGGGAGAACAAAATTTCAGCGGACATCGTGGTGCCCGTGCCGGACAGCGGCAACTGCGCCGCGCTCGGTTACTCCCTGGAGTCGGGCATCCCCTACGAGATGGCGTTCGTGCGCAACCACTACGTGGGGCGCAGCTTTTTGCAGCCGTCGCAATTGATCCGTGATTTCAACGTGCGGGTGAAGCTGAACCTGATCGAGGAATTGGTTCACGGCAAACGGGTCATTATTGTGGACGACTCGATCGTGCGCGGCACGACCTCGAAGGCGCGGGTGAAGAGCCTCAAGGAGGCTGGCGCGAAAGAGGTTCACGTGCTGGTGAGTTGCCCGCCGCACATGCACCCGTGCGTGTACGGCATCGATTTTCCGGACCGCAGCAAGCTCATGGCGGTAACGCACTCCCTCGACGAGATGCGCCAGTATCTAAACGCCGACTCGCTCGCTTATCTCTCGCAAGACGGCATGGTCACCGCGACCGGCCTGCCGCGCAACTCGTTCTGCATGGCCTGTTACGACGGCAACTACCCGGTGCCGTACGACCCCACGCTCGAGAAAGGCGTGATGGAGCGTCGCCGCGCGCGTTCAGAAAGTTTTGGCGAGGCCATCGCCAAGGAAGAGCGGCAAGTGAAGCTGCTGTAGTTTTTCTCGCGCTGGAAAATGGTGTGAGAAGGCAAAAATGGCTTGTCAGAGCCTCGCCCCACCGTCGCGGGCATATTTTGACGCCCGGCGGAGATTCAGAGCGAGTTAATTGAATCTGTGG
>CAZMLP010000437.1:0-1901 GCA_964566745.1 uncultured Verrucomicrobiota bacterium
ACTGCTGACATAGAACCGGCTGAACTTTCGCCCCTCGGCGGCCATGCGGTCGAGGTTGGGGGTTTTCCACTGCTTCGCGCCAAACGGCCCGATGTCGCCATAGCCCATGTCATCGCAGAGGATGACGATAAAATTCGGCGGTGGATTGGTCGCGGCCCGCGCCACACAGACCCCCAGCAGGCAGACCAAAAGCAAGATTCGTGAAAAAAATTTCATGAGGACACTCGAATTTGGCAATTCCGTTGGCATCTTATCATTCCCGGTTTTTGGCTCGAAAGAATATTCGCTCAGGCCATTGTATTGATCTCGTTTTTTTGCACGGTTTCCTCCGGTTTGGGCACGACTTTTCTGCTTTGACTTGCCTTCGTTGCGCGCGCGGAACATCGTCCAGTCATGAGTTTACCCGCGTCACCCGTGACGCTGCAACCCGAGCAGATTGCCGAGTTGCACAGTCAATTGCGCAAGGCCCGTCACAACGTCAACAACTCGTTGATGTTGATGAGCGCGGCCGCCGAGATGTTCTATCAACGGCCGGAAATCGCCGAGGACATGATCGCCAAAATCGGCGAGGAAGCCAAAAAGGCGACCGAGACGATCCGCCTTTTCTCAAAAAGCCTGGAAGCCACCCTTGCGATAACGCCGGATTAAAAGTCTTTCCGGCCTTTTCCATTTTCATCTCGCTGGTTATCCCACGTATGTTTGGGGAGACGATATCTCCATTTGCACACCCGTCCCTGCGAGCTACCCTTGCCAAAGCGGGACAAGAAACAAGACCATCGCGACTCCATTTGATCATGAATCTACAACTCGAAAACAAAACTGCCCTCGTCACCGGCTCCACCAAAGGCATCGGCTTCGCCATCGCAAAATTGCTCGCGGCGGAAGGCGCGACCGTCATCGTCAATGGCCGCACGCCTGACTCCACCCAGGCCGCCGCCGCCAAGTTGGGCGGAAAGACGCGCGGCGTCGCGGCCGATGTTTCCACCGCCGACGGTTGTGCCAGTTTGCTCAAGGAATTGCCCTCGGTGGACATTCTGGTGAACAACGCCGGCATTTTCGAGCCGAAGCCCTTCGTGGAGATTCCCGATGCCGATTGGGACCGTTTTTACCAGGTGAACATCATGTCCGGCGTGCGACTCACCCGCGGCTACCTGCCCGGCATGCTCCAGCGCAACTGGGGGCGCGTAATATTCATCTCGTCGGAAAGCGGCGTCCAAATCCCGGATGAAATGATCCATTACGGCATGACCAAGGCCGCGGAGATTGCCCTGGTCAACGGCATCGCGCGCCTGACGCGCGGAACCAACGTCACCATCAATGCCGTGTTGCCCGGACCGACCGCGTCCGAGGGGGTCACGGACTTTGTCAGTCAGCTCGCCTCAGGCTCGAAGCAAACGCCCGCCGAGTTCGAAAAGGAATTCTTCCGCAGTGTGCGCCCCACCTCCTTGCTCCAACGCTTCGCGACGGTGGACGAGGTTGCCAATCTGGTCGCCTACGCTTGCTCCCCGCTCGCCAGCGCGACCAATGGCGCCGCCCTGCGCGTCGATGGCGGGGTGGTGCGAGGTACCTGATCCCCGCCATCCTTTCCAAAAAAGCCAGGTCGCGCGTGGTCATGAAATCCATGCGCGCGGCTCATCGTCAAAATGGCGCTTGCTGCCCGGCAAGGCGCCATTTTGCGGGATTGTTGGTCAAAACCTTGAAAACCGTTGACGCCTCTTTGCCCCTTACCTAAAACTGCCCGCAAGATTTTTCATACGAGCAACCACAACGCGGCAATTGATTTTGTGAAATGACGACCACGGCCTCTTCCGACACTTCCGCCACCGCAGCCTCCGCCAAGGGCCTGGAGGGCGTTGTTGCCGCGACCACGCGACTGAGCGACGTGCGCGGCGATGTGGGCG
>CAZMLP010000438.1:0-4222 GCA_964566745.1 uncultured Verrucomicrobiota bacterium
CCACTTCGAGACCAAGCTGGCCTACGATGACAGTTATTTGCTGAAGGCCTTTGCGCTGCATCCCTACGTGCTGTATTGGCAGGAATTGCAGAACAAGGCGACCGCCGCCCAGGTGCCTTACATTGTCGATCCGCTCGGCAAGGGACCGATGTCATTGCCGCAAGAGAGTTTTTATTTCGAGCTTGGCATTGCCCCCTCTTACACGTTCAAGGCGGCGGATCTAAAACTGGAGGCCCCGTGTCGCATGTTGTTTCCGGACTCCAAATTTTACGGCGAATACTACGCCAAATCGTCCACGGTGGGGCTCTACGAACTGGGTTTGAAAGCGAGCCTCCCGCTCAAGTTCATGCCGAAGGGATATGGCAATTGGAGCGCCCACGCCGGATTCAAGTACATGAACCTGGTGGATGACAACCTCGCGGACATGCAGGCGTTCAACGCGCCCGGCAAGAGCACACGGGACACGGTGCAATACTTCTTCGGGCTCTCCGCCTTCTTTTGAGCCGGGAACCCTCGCCACGAACTTCAGCGAATCCAATTGATGAAAACCAAACTATTCAAACTGGCCACGCTGGCGGTGATCGCCGGCGCGCTCTCCTCCGCCGTCGTGTCGGCCGCTGACAAAGTCGTGATGGGCTTTGTCTATGTCGGTCCGAAGGATGACTACGGCTACAACCAGGCCCACGCAGAGGGCGCGGCGGGCGCGCAAAAGATGGACTGGGTGAAGGCCGTCGAGGAGGCCAGCGTGCCCGAGACCACGGCCGTCCAGGAGACGATGCGGAACATGATCAATATCGACGGCGCGAGCATTCTGTTCCCGACGTCATTTGGTTATTTCGACCCGCACATTCTCAAGGTGGCCAAGCAGTATCCCAAAGTGCAGTTCCTCCATTGCGGCGGCCTTTACACGCCGGGCAAGCATCCCGCGAATGTGGGCAGCTATTTCGGCTACATCGACGAGGCGGTTTACATTTCCGGCATTGTCGCCGGTTACACCAGCAAGTCCGGCAAGCTCGGCTTCATCGCGGCGAAACCGATTCCCCAGGTGTTGCGGAACATCAACGCCTTCACGCTGGGCGCGCGTGTCGGCAATCCGAAAGCGACCGTCCAGGTGATCTTCACGGGCGAATGGTCGATGCCGGTGAAGGAAGCCGAGGCGGCCACCAGCTTGATCAACCAGGGAGTGGATGTGCTCACCTGCCATGTGGACAGCCCGAAGGTGATTCTGGAGACCGCCGAGCGACGCGGCGCGTATGTCTGCGGATATCACGCCAACGGCGTCAAGCTGGCGCCGAAGGGTTATCTCACCGGGGCCGAGTGGAACTGGACCAAGGTTTATTCCGATTACGCGAGCATGGTGAAAGCGGGCAAAACACTCGCCGCCGGAACCATTCCGCACCTGGTGCGCGGGGGCCTCAAGGAAGGTTTTGTGAAGTGCTCTGATTACGGGCCCGCGGTGGGCGAGGAGGCGAAAAAGGCGGCCGAGGCCGCGAAAGCCAAGTTCATGGATGGCTCGATGGTGATCTTCAAAGGGCCGCTCAAGGACAATGCCGGCGCCGAGATTCTCGCGGGGGGCAAGGAATACAAGCAGCAAGACCTCGAATTGGAAAAGATGGGCTGGCTGGTCGAGGGCGTGATCGGGAGCACAAAGAACTGACCGCCTGGTCACCCCCCCTTATGAAACTTAACCGCGGATGCGCCCAACCAGGTTTTTCTGTTCCTCCTGCGTTTGAAACGCCGGTTGGGCCATCCGTGGAAATTTCCCCTGCGTCATGAGCGACTCCCCGCAACCCAATGCGCTGGCGATCGCGGAGGGGGCCACCCCCGCCACGAATGCCGGGAGCGGGCCGTTGCGTTGGAGAAGCGCCGCCGAGGCAATCGCCATACCGGCGGGCGCGGTGCTCGTGGCTTTGGCGCTGTTCGGCCTGTTTTGCTTCACGCAAGGAGCCGGACCCTTCGCGGTTTTCGCGGCCATTTACAAGGCCGCCTTTGGCAGTTGGTACTCGTTCCAGAACACGCTGGTGCGCGCCGCGCCCTTGATGCTCACGGCGCTCGCCACGGCACTGCCGGCCCGGCTCGGCCTGGTGGTGATCGGGAACGAGGGCGCGTTGGTGATGGGCGGATTGGCAGCGGTGGCGGCCGGCTTGGCGACTGCCACTGCCTCCCCTATCCCGTCCATTGTCATGATGGCGCTCGCGGGCATGGCGGGAGGGGGACTTTGGATCACGCTCTCGGGAATTCTTCACTATTTCCGCGGGGTGAACGAGACCATCAGCAGCCTGCTGATGAATTACATAGCCATCGCGGTGCTGAATCATCTGGTCAATGGCCCGATGCGCGATCCGAACAGCCTGAACAAGCCGTCCAGTTACCCGATTGCGGACGACCACATGCTGCCCGCCCTCGGAACCAGCAACGTGCATTGCGGTCTGGTGTTCGGCATCATCGCCTGCCTCATTGCGTGGGTGCTGATGGAGCACACCACATTCGGCTTCAAGGTGCGGATAATCGGCGGGAATATTCGCGCGGCCAAAATGGCGGGGCTGCCGGTGGCGCGGCTGGGATTGATCACCTGTTTTCTGGCCGGCGCGTTTGCCGGGCTGGCGGGCATGGTGGAGGTCGCCGCGGTGCACGGCCGGGCGAATGAGTCGCTGGCGGCAGGCTATGGTTACGCGGGAATTCTCGTGGCGTTCGTCGCGCGGCATCGCGGGTTGCCGACGATTCTGGTCGCAGTGCTGCTGGGCGGCATTCTCGCGAGCGGCGGAATTCTTCAAAGGCAATTCAAGCTGCCCGACGCGACGATCCTAGTGTTCCAAGGCTTGGTGTTTCTCGTGATTTTGTTCAGCGAGTCGCTCTACGGACGCCTCAAATTATTCAAGGAGCGCGAGAAATGAACGGCGAGTCCATCGGCTGGTGGGGTGTGGTGATCGGCGTCGCGGCTGGCGCGGTGCGCGGTGGCACGCCGTTTTTGCTGGTCAGCCTCGGCGAGTGCCTCACGGAGAAGAGCGGCAAAATCAATCTCGGCCTGGAGGGCACCCTGTTGATGGGCGCGATGAGCGCTTATGCGATTTCCTACAAATCAGGCAGTCCGTGGGTGGGGGTGCTGGCGGCTGCCATCGCCGGTGGCGTGCTCGGAGCCATCCACGCGTTGCTCGTCTCCCGGCCGAAGGTCAATGACATCGCCGCCGGCATTGCGATGCTCATTTTTGGCAGTGGTTTCGCGTTTTACCTGGGCAAACCGTACATCCAGCCCACCGCCCCGCAACTTCCCGGGATCTCGTTGGGCGCCTGGAGCTCCACACCACAGATTCAAGCGGCGCTCAAGATCAGCCCGTTATTTGTGTTTGGAGTCGCAATGGCCTTTGTCATGAACTGGTTTTTCCGCTCCACCCGCTGGGGCATGCACGTCCGCGCCGTGGGTGACTCTCCAGCTGCCGCGCGAGCGATGGGCATCTCCGTCCCGCGCACCCGCTTTGTCGCCATCGTCTGCGGCAGCGCACTGGGCGGCATCGGCGGGGCGCACCTGTCACTTTTCTATCCAGGCGCGTGGACCGAGGCCATCTCCAGCGGCCAGGGCTTGATGGCGGTGGCGCTGGTGATTTTCGCGCGCTGGAATCCGGTGCAATGCCTCTGGGCCTCCCTGCTCTTTGGCGGCGCGCAAGCAGTGGGACCGTCCTTGCAGGCGGTGGGGATCAGTTCCGGTTACTATCTGTGGAACGCCTCCCCCTACATTTTGACCCTTCTGGTGATGGTCCTCACTTGCTCGCCAAAACGAACCTTGATTGGCGCGCCCGGAGCCTTGGGCACTTCCGATTAATTCCTGAAACGACACGTTTCCGCCAACCCGTATCCCTGGCCTTACAACGGTGACCTGCGCCCCGCGAACACCGTGGTGATCGTCATCGACATGCAGACCGATTTTTGCGGCTCCGGCGGATACGTGGACAAGATGGGTTACGACATTTCCCTGACGCGGGCGCCCATCGGGCCGATCCAGCGGGTCCTGGCCGCCGCGCGGGGCAACGGCTATCACGTCATGCACACGCGCGAGGGCCATCGGCCGGACCTTGCCGACCTGCCCGAGAACAAGCGGTGGCGCAGCCAGCGCATCGGCGCGGGAATCGGCGACGCGGGGCCGTGCGGGAAGATTTTGGTTCGCGGGGAGCCGGGTTGGGAAATCATTCCCGAACTGGCCCCGCTGCCGGGGGAGCCGATCATCGAC
>CAZMLP010000439.1:0-9014 GCA_964566745.1 uncultured Verrucomicrobiota bacterium
CACGGCGATCAATTCCGCCCCGTTGCTCTCGTAAGGCGAGGCCACCCGGGCGATCACTGTTCGCGGCGGATCGCTGTCGCCCGACGGAAAATATCGTGCCACGCCGCGTGCCGTCCCGGCCCACAGATTTCCCCGGCGGTCTTCCAGCACGCTGTAAATCACCCCGCTGGGCAATCCCTCCTCCACATTATTGGCCGCCCATGAGTTTTCGTAATAGCGGTACAGACCGTTGCCGGAGCTGAGCCAAATGCTCCCGTTGCGGCTTTTTGCCAGGGCGTTGACCCGGTCAAAACCGGTTCGCGCTGTCGTCCAGTTTTTTCCCTCCTCGTATTCGAGCAGCAGGTCGCCGCTGCCGCACCACATCTTCCCGCCGCCCAATTCGATCACGCAATTGGCCCGGCCCCCGGGAAAGCCGTCGCGCGGCCCGAAGACCTGCAGGTGGCCCTCGCGGGACACCGCCAGGCCGTCGTTGCCTCCCAGCCACAAAGCGCCGTTCTCCGCCTCGTACGCAAACGCCAGGTCCGGGCCAAGCCTCCATCCGGGACGCGCCGTGAGCCAGGTTACCAGTTCGCGACCATCGAATTTCTCAATGCTCCAATCCGTCCCGGAACCCTCCGCGGGCGGCACGTAGAGGCAGGCGGCGCCGTCTCGAAATTTTCCCAGCAACTGGCCCGGGTGACGCCCGGGCCGGGCTGGAAAAGGCGTGAATTCCCCCGACGCGGGCGAGAAAATCATGGGCCGGTCGCGGGAGCCGATAATCAACCTGCCATCCGGGAGTTCCTCCAAGCCGTGGTAACTTTCAAAATTCGCGGGCCATGCGAAACGAGACCATTGGCCGGCTCGCAGGCGGAACAGTCCGCCGGCGTCCGCGAACCAGATGTCGCCATTCCGGTCCTCGCAGATTCCGTAAACAGTGGAGCTTTCCTCCTCCACCTCGAACGGCGGCTGCCAGGTGTTCCGCGAGTGGCGGATCACCCCGTCCGAGGTGGCCAGCCAAAAGACGTCGTTTGCGAGCGGCAACACGTCAAAAAAGGTGATGTGCGCCGCGCCAAACTCGGGACGCTCGATGATTCCGCGGCCACCCGGCCCCGTGTGCAAGAGGGCGTCGCGGGTCGCTTGCCAAAAGCCGCCATCCGCCGCCCGCCAGGCATATCGCACCTTTTCCAGCACCGGTGGCTCCACCCCCCAGGCGCGACCGTCAAAATAGACGATCAGCTTTTGCGCGGGACTGCCGTATTCCCCCAGCGTGGTGATGCCGCCCGCGTCATCCTCGGAGGGACGTTGCAGGTTCTCGGCGCCCAGTTCCGCGTCCACCACGAACTCCTCCCAGGGGGTGGCGGATTTTAGCTGGCGGGCGGGCCCGGGAACTTTGGCGATTCCTTTGAGGCCGGTGATCCACAGACCGCCATCGCGCGACTCGACCATCTCGTTGAAACGGACCAGCTGGCTCTGGCTGGCCGCGCGGATCATGACCGTCCGGCGCGAGGACGCGTCGAACTCCATCAGCCCGGTCGGCAACAGGAAGAAAACATGGTCCACTTCGGCGGGAACCAGCGGGATCGAGCGCACTTTGCGCGCCACGTCACCGCTGATGACGGCCTCGATTTCCCGCACCGGAAAGGTCGTCCAGTTGCTGTGGGAGTACAGCATCAGCCCCTCGTTGTAGATGGACCACAACTGGCCGCTGCGGCTCTCGAAAACGGGAAAATTTCCCGCGCCGGGAGTTGGGATGGTCCGGACGGAATAGCCATCCAGCTTGCTGGCTGTTTCAGTCTGGGGACCATGGGAGACCCAAATGTTGCCGCGCGGGCTGGCGGTCACCCAGGTGGCCATGGCGTCCCGCATGCCGTCCGCCGCCCGGTAAACCCGCCAGTTGGACCCCTTTTGGGCGCGCAACATTCCGCCGCCCGCCAGCATCAGGAGAATGCCGGCGAACGTGCCCGCCCACCGGCGGAATACCCATGTTCGCGGTTGCAACACAGCCGGAGTCTTTCGCGATAACCAACAATTGAACACGGGTGGCGGGCGGGCAACCTTTTTTAGCGCCGCAAATTCCCGGCAGGCCTTCTTTATTTTGCAAATCCATGACAAATCTCCTGCCGGGACCGGGCACGATTTGTTACACACGATCCGCGCATGCCAATCAAGGACATCCAGACGCCCGGCGCCCGCCGACCGCCAGGATTTTGGTGGCAGGGCGCTGCGATCTTGCTGCCAGTGGCGGCCTTGGCGGCGTTTGGGCTGGTGTCCTTGATCAAGGATCGCTCCCTCGTCGAGGGAGAGGCGCGGCGACGCGCGCAGGAGGTGGCCAACGGGCTGGCTCCCGCCGCGGCGCGAAGCCTCATGAATGTGTTTCTTGAGCTGGAATTGGCCCAGCATTTGAGGCACGGCAACCCGAAAGCGCGGATTCATGAATGGCCGGAAGGGGAGCAAGCCAATAACCCCGGTTCCCAACAAGCCGCGAGGGAGTCGGCCCGTTTTCTGGCCGAGTGGCGCGAGAAAAATCCTGACTTCGCTTCGGGACCGGTCGTGCTGGCGAGAGCCATGCTGGGGGACGACGGGCGCGGTGTTGTGCCGCCTGAGATCGATGCATCCGCCTTGCCTCCGGATTGGCTGGCGGGACTTGCCCCCTCGGCTCGCAAGGCGCTGGATTTCGCCCGGGAAAAGATTCAAAACAAGGCGGGGGAGAAAGAGATCGGAGGCGCGTTGGGGGCGCTGGATGGCGCGGGAGTGCCAGAGGAAGCTCGTTTCAACATGGAAACGTTCGCCATGCTCTCCCGCTGGGGGGAGGACCGCCCACCGGACTGGGTCGCCCAATTATGGCGCCGGGTTCAACGCTATTCGAATTACCGGACGGAAGCCGGCTTGCCGCTGCAAAGCGTGGCCTTGGCGATGGCCTTGCGAATGGCGGAAAAAACCGGGCCGGAGGAGATGCTGCACCGCTGGGTGGCAGACGAGCTTTTTTTCCACCCGTCGCTGCTGACCGCCTCCATTCTCCAGAACTACGACACCCTGGCCGTCTCCTCGCCGCTGGCCGCGAAGCTGCGGCCGCTGCTGGCCGAAATGCGCGAGCTGTGGCAGGCGGAGAACCGCCTCCGCGACTTGCTACCTGATCTCCGCGCGACCGGTGCGCTCGCCGGCACCAACACAGTCACCAACGTCTGGTTTGGCGCCGGGGAGAATCGCTGGCTCGCCATTGTCAGCCCGACTTTCACGATGCAGCCGCGAAAGCTGGATGGAAAGCAGGTCCAGCAAGTGACCGGGCATTACATGGAAGTCCGGCTTTTCCCGAAAAGCGCGGTGGCGCTGGCTGTGCGGCGCGCTCTGTCAGACCCGGCGGCGCCGGCCATTCCTGGCTATGCCGACGCAACCGTCCTGCTGGAAGGTGAGACCTTTTCCGTCACGGGGAGCGGCGCTCGCTCCCATCCTCGAAGTGACACGCCATTGTTCGCCCGGACGGACACCGTGCTCTCGCAACAAGCGATCGGCATGATGGAACCGGTCGCCGACGGAAGCGTGCGGCATCTCAAAAAGGAGGAGTCAGAGGTCTATCCCAGCCATCCCGCCTTGAGTATCACACTCGCCCTTGAGCGACCTGAGTTGCTCTACGCCGGGCATCGGCGCCGGGTATGGTGGTTCGGCGGGTTGATTGTGACCGCCGCCGGGGTGGCGTTTCTCGGATTCGCGCAGGCCCGCCGGGCCTACATGCGGCAGTTCCGTCTTGTCGAGATGCAGGGCAATTTTGTTTCCAGTGTTTCGCACGAGTTGCGCGCGCCCATCGCCTCCGTCCGCTTGCTCGCGGAGAGCCTGGATCGCGGCAACGTGACCAATGAGGGCCGTCGGACCGAGTATTTCCGCCTGATCGGGCAGGAGTGCCGCCGCCTCTCGGCGCTGATCGAGAATGTCCTCGATTTTTCGCGCATTGACCGGCGGCGGCAAGAATACGATTTCGAGCCGACGGATTTAAGCGAACTGGCGCGGCAGACGGTCAAGGTGATGGAGCCGTACGCGGCCGAGCGGCGCGTAAACATCCGGTTGGTGGCGCCGGTCGAGCCGGTCAGCGCCGAGGCTGACGGCAAGGCGTTGCAGCAGGCGCTCGTAAACCTTATCGACAACGCCGTGAAGCACTCGCCACTCGATGAGGAAGTGGAAGTTGGATTGGCCGCTCCGGATGTCCGGCAAGTGACGCTGTGGGTGAAGGACCGGGGGCCGGGGATTCCGCCCGCCGAGCAGACGCGCATTTTCGAGCCGTTCCACCGGCTGGGCACTGAATTGCGCCGGGAGACGCAAGGCATTGGCATCGGCTTGAGCATCGTGCGTCATGTGGTTGCGGCGCATGGCGGACGAGTCACGGTGGACAGCGAGCCCGGGAAAGGCAGCCGGTTCACCATTGAATTGCCCGCGTCTCGCAATGGTTCCGCGCCCGGGGAGGGAGAACGCTAGCCATGTCGCGCATCTTGGTCATTGAGGACGAGTTGCCGATGCGCACCGCGCTCAAGGACTGCCTCGAGGCGGAAGGCTACCGGGTCCTCACTGCCGTGAACGGGGAGGAAGGATTGCGCCGCGCCCTGGAGGAGCATCCCGATTTGATCCTGCTCGATCTGATGATGCCCCGCCTGGACGGCTATGCCGTTTGCGCCGAGTTGCGCCGGTTGGGGGAGGGGATGCCGGTGCTCATGCTTACGGCCAAGGGCCAGGTGGAGGATCGCGTGCGCGGGCTGGACTTGGGCGCGGACGATTATCTGGTCAAACCGTTCAGCCTCGATGAACTGCTCGCGCGTGTTCGCGCCCGTTTGCGCCGCGCCCGCCGGCAGACGCGGATGATGGAGACCCTGATCCTCGGCGGGGTGAAAGTGGATTTATCCAAACAACAAGCATGGCGCGGCGGCGAGGAGTTGCGCCTCACCGCGAAGGAGTATGCGATGCTGCGCCTGCTGGCCGAGGCCGATGGCGAGCCGGTGAGTCGCGAGCGCTTTCTCGACGTGGTGTGGGGCTACACCTCGTTTCCAACCACGCGCACCGTGGATAATCACGTCGCGAGCCTCCGGGCCAAGTTGGAGCAGAATCCCAACGAGCCGCGCTGGATCAAGACCGTTCACGGCGTCGGTTATCGCTTGGAATTACCAACCCGGTAAACTGCCTCCAATGAATTCCGGCATGTCATTTACACATTCCTCGCCGGATAAACAGGTGGCGGAAACGGCCCGGGGCGGGTGGGGCGAGGCTCCTGCCGGGCCGCTTGTGGCAAACGCCTTCGCATGAAGCCCGCCATGAAATTGGCAGCGAAACTTTTGATTTTGCAAATGCATGACAACCGCCGCGCCGGGTTGCGCTAGAACCGGGATGTTAATCAACCAATCACTTCGCGTGTTATGAAAAACAAGGTGCTGATGGCGCTGGTTTGGGCGGGGCTGCTGACCGCGGCGGCGGGGCGCGCGGCGGATTCGCTCACCGAGTTTCTCCAAAAGGGGCTGGTGGAGGAGGAGGTGAATCACGATCTGGAGGCGGCGGCCCGCTATTACAAAACCGTGGTGACGTTGCAGGACGCGCAACGGACCACGGCGGCGACCGCGGTGTTCCGGCTGGGCGAGGTGTTGCGAAAGCAGGGAAAGACCAACGAGGCCAACATTCAATACCAGCGCGTCTTAAACGAGTTCCCTGACCAGGCGCAACTGGCCAAACTTAGCCGGCAATATCTGGGCGATGGCGCGCAAGATGGGAATCCGGCTTCTTCGGGCAAATTCCCGCCAAATTTTTTCCCCACACCGGGCCAGGAACAGGAGCGCGCCACGGCCCAGGCTGAGTGGGAATTGCTCGAAGCCCGTTTGGAGGAATTGAAAAAAATGCCGCGGAACAGTATGCGAAAAATTCTCCCCAATGTGGTGAATGACGCGCGGTTGAGCGATTTGCTCATTAAATTGGGCGACGCGGAGCAGCGTTATGCCGCCTTGAGCATAAACAACGGGGAAAAGAATCCAGACGTGGTTCGAGTCGTCGATGTGATCAAGATTATCAACCACCAGATCGATGAAACCATCGATGGAATTTTTTTGGGAATGGAAACGCAGGCGCGCATTGCCAAGACCCGGCTGGAGGCCGTGAAAAAGCGGTTGGATGAGGCGAATGCCGCCAACCGGGCGGGGTCCGGCAAATCCGCCCCCGACCCGCGCAAACAGGACCTGTTGGAGGTCAAGGTGCCACCGCCGCCGTCCAAGGAGGAATTGGAGCAAAAGGAACTGGCGCAAATTAAGGCGGTTCTCGATCAGAGTCCCGACTTGGTGAATGAGATAATGCCTTCCAGTTTCCTCACCCGGCTGCACTTGGCGGTGGAGGATGACAAACCCAAGATTGTGCAATATCTGGTCTCGCGCGGCGCGGACGTGAGTTCACCCACCAAACGCAGCTCCACGACGAAAAGCGTGCCGTTAACCCCGCTGGCTTTGGCGGCGGCCGAAACCAATCTGGCCATGATGGACGTGCTGTTAACCAACGGCGCTGATATCAATTTTGAAGTCATTGAAACTTCATCCACCGGTGGCGTTAGTCCCGCCCGTTCGGGCAACACCTACACCGTTCTCTCGCTCTCGGCCAAAAACAGCCGCCTGCCCGTGGTGGAGTTTTTGCTGAAACACGGCGCCAACGTGGACGCCCCCGCGGACGCGACCCCTTTGTGGCGCGCGGTCAATGCTGGCAACAAGGCCATCGTGGAAGCGCTGATTGCCCACGGCGCGGCGGTCAACGTGCTCACGGGCACGAATCAAGAAACTGCTTTGCATGCCGCGGTGGCCTCCGGGTTCAAGAACCTGGTGGAGATTTTACTTTCAGCGGGCGCGGACGCCAATGCCACCAACAAATATGGGCTGACTCCCTTGTTTGTGGCGCTCCACCGCGACCTCCCCATGATGAATCTGCTGGTGGCCAAAGGCGCCAACCTCCAGGCGACTTGGCCCTGGTTGCTGTCCGAAGGGCGCGTGGTGAGCGGCAACACATTGCTCCACGCGGCGGCTCTGGACGGGCGGGAAGACATGGTTTTGTATTTGCTGACCAATGGGGTGCCGGTGAACGCCACCAACAGCGTGGGCCAGACGGCTCTCGAGCGAGCCACCACGAATTGGCGAACCAATGTCATGGAGGTTTTGCTGGCCCACGGCGCCAATCCCAATTGGCCCGCGATGGGATTCGATGTGACCTTGAAACAGCCTCTCCTCGAGGCCGTGGAGCACAAGGACGAGCGGATGATCCGCTTTTTACTGGAGCATGGTGCTGACGTGAATGTCAGGGATCCCGAAGGCGGGACCCCTCTGTTGCGGGCGGTCAATAGGGGCAATGAATCGATCACCAGTTTGCTCTTGGAAAACGGCGCGAATCCCAACGCCCGTTATAAAAACCGCGCCACCGCGCTCCATCAAGCGGCGCTGACGAGGAATGAGGGGATGGCCAGGCGCCTGCTGGAGAAGGGGGCCGATCCGAATCTCAGCGATGAGGATGGAACCACTCCGCTCCACCATGCGGTGGCGACTGGAACCACCTCGCTGGTGGAACTGCTTCTGGCCAAAGGCGCTGATGTGAACGCCCGGGGTGGCAAGAAACCAGCGACGGCGTTGACACTGGCCTGCGCGCAATTGAATTCGGAACTGGTCCGGCTCCTCCTTGGTCACCAAGCCAACGTGAACGTGCCGGACGGGGAAGGCAGCACGCCGCTGGATCTCGCCCGAAATGGCCACCAATGGCGACCCCTCAACCAGCCTCCGCCCGAAGCGGAAAGTTGGCCCAAAATAAGAGCCGAGATCATCGGGCTGCTTTTGGAAAGAGACGCGGTGGACCAGTCAAACCCCGCCGAGAAACGGCTGATCCTCTTTGGCGAGAAAGTGCCGGGCAGGGCCACGACTCTCAAAACGAACGGTCTGCCGGATTTGGTTGCCGTGCTCGACCTGGCTGGCGCGAAAGGAATCCCGGCCCCCGCGTTGGTCAGTGTGCGCGGGCATGCTTTTTTGCGATCCTTCCCCGCCACTCACCGCGCCAGCGTGGCCAAGATCAAATCGGGCGCCCCGCCGCATCCTGAGTTGCTGCCGGGTGACGAGGTGGAATTCATTTGGGAAGAGATTGGGGAAGGAGCGGGAAACCCGGCCTCCCGGTCATTCCGAACCTCGCCGTGATGGCCCGCCACCACGTCCCTCGCAGGCGCGGTCTAACGCCTGGGAAGATTGCGTGACCCCGGACCCGGTTTTACGGCTGGACAATTGGCCAGTGGTTTTGTAAGTTATGTTACGTTTTGATGGAGTGCTCGTTAACAATTCAAGGAGTCGCGAGAGCGGCTCTCCGGGGGGCCAAGAAAGAAAAAATCCGAAAATGCTGGAAATCCAAACTCAAAGGGACGGATTCGCGCCGGGAGACTGGTCGTCAACGAGGGCACAGCAAAAACTCGCAAAAATCAGGGGATTCAAGGCAAATCAAGGCATCGGCGCGGGCCCCATTTCAAGCCATTCTCAAAACCGGAACGGTCAAAATGGCTCGTTTTTTAACCCGGATTTTAAGTGCTCATCCTCCGCCCGTCTCCGCGCCTCCGCGTCGCGGCGGTTCGTTCTACACCCCCCGCTGCCTCTTGTTCAAAAAATTTCCGCTCTTGCTAATCAGGGAGCGCTCAAAGGTGCCGAAAACAAGGGAATTCAAGGCAAATCAAGGTGATCCGTCCGGGGCCTTAGAGAATTGTTCGCATCATCACCGCGTCCACCATCTCCTCGCCGGAACTGATCGAGCTGATGATCACGACGGTTTGGCCCTTGTGAAGAGCGCCCTTTTTCACGAGGGCCACGATGGCGGTATTAACGGTGTATTCGGGCGAGTCGTGGTTAAAGGGGATGACCAGCGGGGTGACTCCGTAGTTTAGCGCCAGACCATTGGCCACGCCCCAGCTTTCACACACCGCGAAAATCGGCGAGTGCCGGGGACGCATCCAGGCGGCGAACCTCGCCATGTGCCCCCGGATGGTGAAAACGAGCAGCGCGGCCGCTCGC
>CAZMLP010000440.1:0-5886 GCA_964566745.1 uncultured Verrucomicrobiota bacterium
CGCCGCGCCGCCGCCGCCGCTCGCCAACATGTCAATACGAATGCGCTTGCCGATGGGGTCTATGCCATCCGGCCAAAGCCTGGCGGCGGTCTCATTGATTAGCGTGACGCGGCTGCCATCGTCCAGGTCCCGGGCGGTTAACTCGCGGCCGCGAACCATCGTCACGCCGAAGGCGTCGAGGTATCCCGGGGTGACGAGTTGCAGCAGAATCCGGCGATTTTCCGGGGCGGGCTGGCCCTCGATGACATACGGCGGATTGGGGCCGCCGAACGGCCGGCCAAAATTGCCGAACGCGGCGGATTGGACGCCGGGCAGCCGCGCCGCGCGCTCCAGTAGTTCCCGGGCAAATTGATTGCGCTGCTCCAGCGTGGGATATCGTTTCGGCGAGAGCGGGAAATTCACCAGCAGGACGTGATCGGCCCGATAGCCTAATTTGACACTCTGCAACGCGGCAAAGCTGCGGATGGTCAGACACGCGCTCACCAGCAGCACCACGGAAAGCACCACTTCCGCCACCACGAGAATTTCCCGGGTCCGCCCGCTGGACGCCGAGGCGCCGGTCCCGCGCCCGGAATCCTTCAGGGCGCCGGTGAGATCGCCGCGCGACGAATGGAAGGCCGGAACCAAGCCAAAGAGGATGCCGGTCAACGTCGAGACCGCCAGGCAGAAAAGTAGCGCGCGGCCATTGATCTCGATGCGGGCCTCATTCGGCACAAAATAGCCGGGCATCAGGGAAACCATGAGTTGCGTAATCCACAGGGCGAGGAGCAGGCCGCACACACCGCTGACAAAGGAGAGCAGGACGCTCTCGGTCAGGAGTTGGCGAATGAGCCGGGCGCGCCGCGCTCCCATCGAGAGGCGAATGGCCATTTCGCGGGCGCGGGATGTGGCCCGCGCCAGTTGGAGATTGGCGACATTCGCGCAGGCAATGAGGAGGAGAAAGGCCACCGCGCCGCTGAGCAGCCAAAGGCTGTGGTGCATCTCGCCGGCGGCCACGGTCATGTCCATGTAGTTGGAGAGCGTGGTGCTGAACTCGTCGTTCGGAAAATCGGCCGGCCGTTCCTTCGCCAGCGCCAAGTGGAGCGTGTGAAGCTGCTGGCGCGCGGCCTCGGCGGAAACCCCGGGTTCCAGGCGCACGATGGGAAAGACCCCGGCGATTTTGGAGTCCGCGGCCAAAGGCGCCCACACGCCGTCACCAGTCCACCAGCCAAAACGGGGCGGCATGACCCCCACCACCGTGTACGGCTGCTCGTCGAGTCGCAGGACTTTGCCCAACGCGTTGGTGTTGCCGTTGAAGAGACGGTGCCAGCAGTTGAAGCTCAGCACGACGACCGGTTCCGGCTCGCCATTGGGGCGGATGTCCGAGGGCTGGATGCCGCGCCCGATCAACGCCGGAACGCCGATGAAACGGAAGGCGCTGCCGGAGACCCGGACGACCCGCATGTTCTCGGGCGCATACTCGCCGGTCAGCAGAGCGCCTTCCGGTTTGGTGGCCATGACATCCGCGTAACCCGGCAATTTGGCCATGCGCTCAAACCCGGTGTAGGGATAGGGCCGCATAATTTGCTCGGAGGAGACACTGCGAAGGCCGGGCGTCCAAATCTCGTTGGGCCGGGCGTAGGGATACGGGCTGATCAGCACGCCATAGACCACGCTGAAGATAGCCGTGCTCGCACCGATGCCCAAAGCGAGCGTGAGCACCGCGACGGCGGTGAACCCCGGGTTTTTGAGCAACTGGCGGACAGCGAATTTAAGATCGTTCATGAAGTGTGGCGAATGGATAAAGGGGAAGGGGGGACAGGCCAAATCCGGAATGGCGAAACATGAATGACAAGAGAAATTCCAAGCACGCAAGAATGAAAGGCCGCAATCGAAAAGAGACGCGGACCGGTTTCGTGCCTCGGATTTGGCGGTTCTTTCTTCATTCGAGCGTTGTGATTTGCCCTTGGTGGCTCATTGGCAATCGCGCCTTAGTCTTGCCGGAGGGCGGTCATTGGATCCACTCCCGCGGCGCGCCGGGCAGGAAGCAAGCAGGCGAGAGCGGCCACCGCCGCAAGAAGAAATGTGATTGCGACAAAGATGGCCGGATCGCGGACCCCGACATTGTACAGCATGGAGGAAACATAGCGCGTAAGGCAAAGCGCGCCGCCCAAGCCACAGGCAAGGCCGAGGATGACGAGCCGCCCGCCTTGAAAGAAGATGAGGCGGAACACATCCGCGCGTTGCGCCCCGAGCGCCATGCGGATGCCGATCTCGCCGATACGGCAATTCACCGAATAGGCCATGACTCCATAAATGCCGATGGCGGCCAGCAAGAGCGCCGCGACGGAAAAAACGGTGAACAGGAACATGGAAAAGCGCGGGCGGGCGAGGGAGTCCGACACTATTTTGGCGAGGAATTGCACGGAGGCAACGGGTTGATTTTTGTCCACGGCCGCAACGGCCCGGCGCAGGGCGTCCGGAAGAGCCGGCGCCGGCCCGCTCGTTCGCACGACAAACGTCATGAAATCGTAGGGCTGCTGGGCGAACGGGTCATAGGCCTGGAGCGCCGAGTCACCGTCCTCCTCGAGGCGAAATTGCTTCACGTCCGCGGTTACGCCAATGATCTCCCGGTATGCCTCCGGCCCGTTGCCGAAGTTGATGCGTTTGCCAACGGGATCTTCCCCGGGAAAGAATTTCCTGGCCATGGACTCACTGATAATGGAGACCCGGGGACGATCCGCCGCATCTCGCGAATCAAAAAAACGCCCGCGCAGGAGGGGAATCCCCATGGCGCGAAAATAGTCCGGCGTGACCGCGTAATAGAGTGTGGCTTGCAGCACGCCGGGATCCAACGCGGGCCGGCCGCCAATAGTGAATTTTACCCTGAACCCGTTTCCTGAAAACGGCGGCATGGTCGCCGCGCTGGCATACTTGACGCCGGGGATGGTGGCAATTTGGTCCGCCACACGCGCCGCGAACCCTGCCTTTTGCGAAGGAGCGGGATACTGGCTGGGGACTAGGGTGAGAGTGGCGATGGCCACGTTGTCTGGTTGAAAACCGGGACTAACGTCGCTCAACCGCAGAAAACTGGTGGTGAACAACCCCGCTCCGACCAGCAGGATCAGCGCGATGGCGATCTCGGCGACGACCAGCGCATTTCGCAGTCCCCGGCCTTGATAGCTCCCAATCGAGCCTCGCCCGGCGTCCTTGAGCGTGTCGGCAGGGTTGATTCGGACCGCCTGAAAGGCGGGGGTAATGCCGAATCCGATGCCGGTGACGATGGCGAGTCCGCAGGTCAGCGCGAAGGCGCGCGCATCCACCGCGATTTCATCGACGCGAGGAATGTTGCCGGGCGCGTGGGCAACGAGCAAGTTCACGCCCCATTGCGCCACCAGCAGGGCGAGCACACCGCCGAGGCCGGACAACAAGACACTCTCGGTGAGGAGTTGGCGGAGAATGCGGGCACGGCTCGCGCCAAGCGCGGCGCGCACCGACATCTCCTTGACGCGCCCCGTCGCCCGGGCAAGGAGAAGATTCGCGATGTTCGCGCACGCGATGAGCAACAAGAAAGCGACTGCGCCCTGCAGCGCGAACAGCAACGCCTTGGAGGAACCGACCGTGTATTCCAACAGGGGATTGACCGCCACACTCCACTCCTTGTTCGTGGCCGGAAAAGCCCCGGCCAGCCTGGCGGCAACGACATTGACCTCCTCGCGGGCCTGCGCGAGTGTCACGCCCGGTTTTAGCCGCCCGGTCACATCAAGAAAATGAGGACCGTGATCCCGGCGGAGAGTCTCGTTGTAGACGGCTGGAAGATAGAGGTCCGTCATGGTTTCCGGGCGGAAGCTTTTGGGTAAAACACCGATGATCGTAAAAACGTTTCCGTCCAACCGCAGAGTTTGGTTGAGCACATCGGTGGCGCCCCCCATTTGGCGCGTCCAGAATCCATGGCTCAGGAGAACCACCTTCTCGCGCCCGGAAGTTTCCTCCTCGGCGGCGAAATCCCGTCCCAGAGAGGGCTGAACGCCAAAGGTGCGAAGATAATTTGCGGTGACAAAGCGGACGTTCAGTCGCAGCGGATCGCCATGACCCGTGAGGTTGTAGTTGCCGGTCACCTCGGCGGCCAGGTGGTCGAAGCTTTTCGTCTGTTCGAGCCAGGAAAAATAGTCGCCGGGGGTCACGGCGAAGTTCGACACATCGGGGAGCTTCTCCTGGCGCAAGATGACGAGCCGCCCGGAGTCGGGATAGGGCATGGGGCGTAGCAAAACACTATTCACAACTGTGAAGATGGAAGTGCATGCCCCAATCCCCAGCGCAATGCTGAGCACCGCGACCGTGGTGAAGCCGGGATTTTTTAACAATTGGCGGAGTGCGAGTTTGAAATCGTTTAGCATAGAATGCAAAAAGTGACGAGTGGCGGGCAAGGAGCAGGGGAATCCGCTGACAAATGACGAAACCCGAAAGACGGCGGAACCATCAGATCCCAATGACTTGACGCAAGTTCGCCTCCGTTAGCACAGCGAGATTTGCTATTCCGGCATGCGGCTTCTCTCATTGGGAATTCGTGATTAATCGTTCCTCAACGCCACCATAGGGTCCACGCGGGACGCGCGGCGGGCTGGAATCCAGCAGGCGAAAAAGGCCGTCACGACCAAAACGGCCGTCACGATGGCGAAGGTGGCGGGATCGGACGGTTTGATCTCGAAAAGCAACGAACCGAGAAAACGAGACAGTCCGAAAGCCCCCGCGGCGCCGATGGCCACGCCAACGAGGGCGAGGGTCATCCCCTGGCGCAACACGAGTTGCATCACGTCTGTATGACGAGCGCCAAGTGCGAGACGGATGCCGATCTCCCGTTTGCGCTGGGCGACGTTGTAGGCGAGCACCCCATAAAGACCGATGGCCGCCAGAATCAAGGCGACGCCGGCGAAGCCGCCCAGGAGCTGCACCGAAAGACGGCGTTGCGCCACGGACGAGGCGACCAGCCGGGTCAAGGTGCGGGGTGATTCAAACGGAAGGTCCTTGTCCAGAGTATCCACTTCGGCGCGCAGGGCGCGCATTAACTCGCCCGGCTCGCGTTTTGTGCGCATCACGAGGCTCATATAACCCCAGCAACGTTGACGATAGGGGCGATACATCTCGCCTTGCGCCGCCTCTGTGATGTTGAAGCGCTTGATGTCGCGAACCACGCCGACGATTTCCGCATTTTGCGTCCCGTCCCCCACGCCGATGCGGCGGCCAATGACATCTTTGCCCAGCTTGAGATTTCGCACAAACGCCTCATTCACGATCAGCACCGGCGTCGTGTCAAAACGGTCCTGCTCGGTGAAGTCGCGCCCTTGCAGAACGGGAATGTTCAAGGTGCGAAAATAGTCCGGGCTGATTTGCGAGTAACCTGCGGAGACCGCCTCGCCAGGGCCGGGAGGCGGGGCGCCGGGAATATCCACCGAGAGCGAGCTCATTTGCCCGCCGAGCGGAACGCCGTACACAACGGCCGCCGAGTCAACACCTGGCAAGGCGCGCGCCTTCTCCAGCAATTGGCTGAAGAAACGTGGCTTCTCTCCGTTGCTGTCCCCGTATTTTTTGTCCGGCAGGCCAAAGGTGACCGAGATTACCTGTTCCGGCACAAATCCCAGCGGTTGGGAGAGCAGGCGGTCAAAGCTGCGAATCAACAATCCGGCCCCCACCAGCAAAACAAGGGAAAGGGCCATCTCGCCGACCACCAGGACGGCACGCAATTTCCGGCGGTGGAAGCCACCGCTGCTGCCGCGCGAGCTGTCGTTCAATTCGGTTGTGAGGGCGGTCCGCGCGGTTTGCCACGCCGGGGCAAGGCCAAACACCAACCCGGTGACCACGGTGACGCCCACGGCAAATGCCAAGGTCGCGGGGTCCAGTTGGACACCT
>CAZMLP010000441.1:0-1700 GCA_964566745.1 uncultured Verrucomicrobiota bacterium
GTCAGGAACAAGCCGAAGATGGTCACGCCGATCATGCCGGCGAACACGGCCACACCCATCGCCTGGCGCATCTCGGCGCCGGCGCCTTTCGAGACCACCAGGGGAAACACGCCCGCGATAAACGCGATGGAGGTCATCAAAATCGGGCGCAAACGCAGCTTGCAAGCCTCAATGGCCGCATCCATCGGCGACATGCCCTCGTCCTGTTTCGCCTTGGCAAACTCCACGATCAAAATCGCGTTTTTGCAGGCCAAGCCCACGAGCACGATCAACCCGATCTGGGTGAAGATATTGTTGTCGCCGCCCTTAAGCCAGACACCCGCGATGGCAAAGAGCAAACACATGGGCACGATCAAGATGATCGCGAGCGGCAAGCGGAAGCTCTCGTACTGGGCCGCGAGGACGAGGAAGACCAACAGCAAGCAGAGCGGATAGACATACAAAGCCGTGTTGCCCGCGAGAATGCGCTGGTAGGTCAGGTCGGTCCACTCGTAGGTCAGGCCTTTGGGCAAGTTCTCCTGCGCCAGTTTCGACATGATCGCCTCGGCATCGCCCGAGCTGAATCCGGGCGCGGGGCCGCCGTTAATCTCCGCGGCGGGATAACCGTTGTAGCGCATGGCTCGATCGGGGCCGTGCGTTTCTTTTACCTTCACGACGGTTCCGAGCGGCACCATCTGCCCCTTGTCGTTGCGCGTCTTCAGGCGGACAATGTCCTCCAAATGGGCACGGAACGGGGCATCCGCCTGGGCGACGACCTGGTAGGTGCGTCCAAAGCGGTTGAAATCATTCACGTAGAGCGAGCCAAGGTATATTTGCATCGTCTCAAAAATGTTCTGCAATGGAATCCCCTGCGCCTTCGCCTTCACCCGGTCGATGTCCGCGTCAATCTGCGGAACTGTCACCGTGAAGGTGGAAAACAACCCGCCCAGCCCTGGCGTCTGGTAACCCTTGCCGATGAGCGCCTGTGTCTGCTGGTAAAGGCCGTCGTAGCCCAGGTCCGAGCGGTCCTCGATGAACAGCTTGAAGCCGCCAATCTGGCCCAGGCCGTTCACGGGGGGAGGCGGAACTGTCAAAATGAACGCCTCCTGGATCGAGCCAAATTCCTGGTTCAACGCGGCGGCAATCGCCGGGCCGCTCAACTCGGGAGAATTGCGCTCCTCGAACGGCTTCAAGCAGAAGAACACGATGCCCGCGTTTGGCGCGACGCTGAAACCGCTGATGCTCAAGCCGGGGAACGCCACGGCGTCCTGGATGCCTTTGTTTTTCAGGCCGATCTCCGACATGCGGCGAATGACCGCCTCGGAACGGTCCAGCGAGGCGGCGTCTGGCAATTGAGCGAACGCGATCAAGTATTGCTTGTCCTGCGTCGGCACGAACCCGGTCGGGACCTTGTCGAAGCTCCAGCCAGTGAGGAACACCAGGCCCGCGTAGAGAATCAACGCGATGGCGCTTTTGCGGATCGTCGTGCCGACGCCCGCGGAATAGCGCTCGCCGGCCCACGCGAAGGCGCGGTTGAATGGACGAAAGAACCAGCCGAAGAGCGTGTCCATGACTCGCGAGGGCAAATCCTTGGGCGCATGGTGGTCGCGCAAAAGCACGGCGGCCAAGGCGGGAGAAAGCGTCAGGGAATTGAAAGCCGAGATAACTGTCGAGATCGCGATGGTGATCGCGAACTGCTTGTAGAACTGGCCCGTGAGGCC
>CAZMLP010000442.1:0-1567 GCA_964566745.1 uncultured Verrucomicrobiota bacterium
GCCGATTTCGAGGAATGTCGCAACTATTGGCTGATGGAGTTCCCGGCGCTTTCCGACCGCACGCGCAGCATTATTACCATTTCCTTTTCGATCATGGTGCGTCCGCTCATCACGCGTCCGCTCCGCCGCATCTTTTCGTCCGACACGAACATTCGTCCCGAAGATGCTTTTAACGGCAAAATCATCATCGTCGATTTGCCGGTGCAAGAATTTCGGCTGGTCGGGCGCATCGCCAACCTGGCTTGGAAATACTGCTTTCAAATCGCTGTCCTTCGCCGGATGCAACCCGGCGGCGGGCGCTTTCTGCGACCCGTGTTTCTTTGGGCAGACGAGGCGCAGAACTTTATCACCGATTTCGATGCCGAGTATCAAGCCGTGGCCCGTTCAGCAGCAGGCTGTACCGTTTACCTCACCCAAAACCGGGAAAGTTACCGCCGCGTCCTCGGCAAAGACGATTCGGTGGATTCCCTGCTCGGGAACCTGCAAACAAAAATCTTCTGCCAAAACGCGGGTAACACGAACGAATGGGCAGCCAAGCTGCTCGGCGAGCGTTGGGTGCATGTCAACAGCACCAATGTCGGGCAAGGCCGCCAGGATAACCTTCAACAGCCCGCCGGTGGCAACCATACCTCCGGCGTGACGCGCAGCGAGCAGCGTCGCTATTTCGTCGAGCCTTCCGCCTTCACCACCCTGCGGCGGGGCGGGGAACTGCACAATTTCAAGGTGGACGCCATTGTTTACAAAGGCGGGCATTTGTTTGGTGGATTGCCTTACGCCTTCCTCACTTTCGACCAACTCTAGCATGCACCAACCACCGAACCGGCAGCCCGGCATGACGCTGCAACAGAAAATCGCGGTAATCGATAATTGCGCGTTCGTTGCGGCGATGACTCTGATGGTGTGGATACGCCGAGACATCGGCTATCGCATCATGCGCTCCTGGTGGTTGGGCGCTGGGGTCGCGTTTCTGCTGGTCGTTTCGGTTTTCCTGGGTCCCGATCAGCATCCCGGCTTCCTGCTGGTATTTGCCGGTGTCACCACTGTGTTCGGCGCACTCCAAAAGCTCCGCAGTTGGTGGAAATTCAAACGTGGGGACATGAACCATAGTTATTACCTCGGCACTTCCTGGATGGAACGAAACACCTCGCCTGCGTTTTTTGTCCGCAATCGCCGTATCGCAAGGTTTGGCGATCCGCTCATTTGCTTTTGCGCGGGAATCCTATTCATAAAAGCCTCCCCGGCTTTATTCCTGTGGATTACTCTTGCGTCGATTTGCCTGTTGGGAGTGGAGGCGCGCGTCCGTTCCATGGATATTCACCGCACGCTGGACACCACAGATGGCTTAGTCATGGCGCAGCACCAGGGCGAAACGCTGGAACGGTTCGACTCGCCGTCCAGCACTTCGCAGGCAACGCCCGGCGGGAGCATTCCGACCGGCCTCGGCCATGACATCGCCCAGCAAGTCAGGCGGCAACGGGCGGAGCGCGATGCGGCCAGCCGTGCCGTGGATGAGCCGCGAAGCGCGGAGATGGAACCTCAGCCTGTTACCGCCGCGCCCAGCGCCCCG
>CAZMLP010000443.1:0-11855 GCA_964566745.1 uncultured Verrucomicrobiota bacterium
GCCCGCTTTGCGCGGCACGCTGCCCACGAGCAGCGCCCAGTTCACGCCGCGAAATCCCTCGTCGAGGCTTGCCGTCGGCACGATGCCCTTGAGCAACGGGAACGAGCAATCCTCCAACTCCATCACCACGCCGTTCAACACCGGCAGCGCGGGCTCGATTTCGAGCAAATGCAGGATCACCGGCTGGGTCGGGCCGAACATGGCGCCGGATGCAATGCGAAAAAGAAGGGAGTAGCCAATCTGGCCGGCGGCGCCGGTCACAGCGACACGAATAGGACTGTTGCTCATATCAAAATTTTATTCCGGCGGAGTATGCGAGCGCGAAATCCGAAAGCAAGCGGGAGTTTTTCAGCCCGCCTGATTGCCCGAAATTCCAATGCATTTTGGCGAAGCCCTCCACAGGCCTCATGGAGCCATCTCGACCCGAAAGAATTGCGTGGGGGCGGTGGCCGCCAAAGAAAGAACCACTGGCTTGGTTTCCACGGCAGAATAGTTGGTGAGCAGCTCGTACGGCCCCTCGACATTTGCGCTTCCCAAGACGCGATAAGTTTTGCCCGCCTCGGCGGCAAAGGAAAGCGAAACGTGGCTCGCGTCAGTGCGGGAGTAACTCAACTCCACCGTGCTGGTTGTGGATGGCGTCGCCACCGGAGTGGCCTGGGCATCCGCAACGCTGATGGCGTCGAGGGAAGCCGAGTTTTGCGGGACAAGGGCATTTTTGTTTTGGGCAAAGTCATAGCCCGCCTTGGTGGAACCAAACGCCCAAGTGATTTTCGAATATTGAAACGCGACCGTCTCCGTCCAGGTGCTCAGGCCCGTGCGATTGTCAATCCCCCCGCCGCTTACGGTGCCCGCCACCCGCACATCCTGCAAAGTGACGGTGTAAGAGAGCACCATTTCCCCGCGGTTCGCGGTTAAGACAAAAAGTTCCACTTTGTTAAACGCTTTGCCGTTGGCGGCGGCTTGAGCCAGCACGGGGGAGGCAACGTCGATGTTCTTCTGGACAACCAAGTGCAATGGGCTCGCCTTGCCGGACCCCGAACCCACGGCTCCGCCGGTGTTGGTCGTCCCCACGCTAAACCCTGTGACCACGATCTGATCCTTGTGGTTGGGACTCGTCGCGCTCCCTTTGACGTCGTCCACTTTCAGGTAAAATTCATGCGCCGGCTGCCCAAGGGCGGATCCGCTAAAAGACGCCAAGGCCAGGAAGACAAAAACTCGAATCATTGATTTCATGGAACGGTGGGTGGGGAAGGTTATGGGCGTAGTTTCAAGGCAGCCTACCCATACCAGAACCTGCAAAAAGATCAAGGCGCTCCGCCCACCTTACCCAACCACCAAAGCGTCCCGCGCGTTCCGATTCCATTTGCTCCTTGCCAACCTCCGGGGAATTTTGTCTAAGGACGCGATGCCCGAATGGCTGTCTGTTATCATCCTCGGTATCATCGAGGGAATCACCGAGTTCCTTCCCATCTCATCCACCGGCCATCTGCTTTTGGCCGAGCACTGGATTCCGCGCCAGTCTGATCTCTTCAATATTGTCATTCAGACCGCCGCGGTTATGGCCGTAATCCCGCTCTTCGCGCCGCGATTTCGCGCGCTGACGGAAGCCAGCCGCGCGGGCGAGGCGCGCAACTATTTCATTAAAGTGCTGGCCGCGTTTTTCATCACCGGCGTGCTCGGGTTCATCCTCGAAAAGAGAGGTTTCAAACTGCCCGAGGAGGCACGGCCGATTGGCATCGCGTTATTGATCGGCGGCGTGCTTTTCCTGGCCATCGAGGCGATGATTCGCGGCAAACGACTCGGCAATGAGATTACCTGGGCCATCGCTGGCGCGGTGGGCATTGGCCAAGTGATCGCAGCCATTTTCCCTGGCGCGTCCCGTTCCGGCACCACCATTCTCATCATGCTGGTAATGGGACTCAGCCGCCCCGCCGCCACGGAATTTTCCTTTTTGGTCAGCATTCCGACAATGATCGCCGCCGGCGCCCTGAAAATCTTCAAGGCGCTTCATCATCCCGCCCCCAATGCAGTGCCTGAGCATTGGGGGATGGTCATTCTCGGCAGCGCCGTCGCGGCCGTCGTGTCTTTCATCGCGGTAAAGTGGCTGCTTCGATTCGTGCAGAGCCACACCTTCAACGGATTCGGCTGGTATCGCATCGCGGCCGGTCTCGCAGTGCTGCTGTTAATGCGTTAAAGCATTTCCGTCAGACAGTGCCACCGGCAGTCTGGTGACTAAACAGACAGGGATGGACGCGCGCCAGCCGGCATGCCGGCGCAAGGCGAACGAGTCATGCCGGGCCCGGTTTGCGCGTTTCCGCGCTTTGGGTTTCGTCATTTCCCCGCCTTCGTCCCGGCGGCTCACGCCTCAACCAATCCCCGCCCACCTTTCCAACTTGTAATGTGTCCGCAAGGTTCCCGTTAGGACCGTGCGTCATGTTGGGCACGTCACGGAAGCGGTTCGGACAGCTCCTGAGGCCCGGACCGGCTCTTGACGCGGAAGCCCGGCAGTTACGGGTAAAACCGGGTTTCCGCCACTTGTTTAAAATTTTACGCGAACGAAAATAACAATTATGAGAAACCGACTAAAACGAATCGTCATCTCACTGCTCGCCGCCTCCGCCGGCACGGCCCTGGTGGTCATCACCGCGAGTTCAGTGTTCGGACCGATCATCTCCCGCGCGCAGAACGCAGTGCCGGTCAATGTGACCGAGGCGCCCATCTCGCGCGAAACCAAAACAGCCACCAGCCTTGCGCCGGTGGTCAAAAAGGCCGCGCCGAGCGTGGTCAACATCTTTTCCTCGAAGAACGTCCGGCTGCGCCCCGGAATGCCGTTCCAGTTTAATCCTTTCGGCGGCCTGTTCGGGCCGGAGGACGAGGACGAGGCGCCGAATCCGCGCCATCGCCAGCCGCGCGCCCGCAAGGAGACCAGCCTTGGCTCCGGCGTGATTGTCACGAAGGACGGTTACATCATCACCAACAACCATGTGGTCGATGGCGCGGATGAGATCAAGGTCTCCTTCGCGAAGGACCGCAAGGAGCGCGTCGCCAAAGTGATCGGGCGCGATCCGAGGACGGACATCGCGGTGATCAAAATTGACGCCAGCGATCTGCCGGCCATCACCATTGCCGACAGTGACAAGCTCGAGGTCGGCGATACCGTGCTCGCCATCGGCAATCCGTTCGGCGTGGGCCAAACTGTCACCTCGGGCATTGTGAGCGCGACGAGTCGCGGCGGCTTGGGCATGGAAGTGGAAGAGGACTTCATCCAGACGGACGCCTCGATCAACCCCGGCAATTCGGGAGGCGCCCTGGTGGACGCGGAAGGCCGGTTGGTGGGAATCCCCACGTCAATTATCAGCCGGTCTGGCGGGAACCAGGGAATCGGGTTCGCCGTGCCTTCAAATCTGGCCCGCAACGTCATGAACCAGCTCATCTCGAATGGCAAAGTGACCCGCGGGTTCCTGGGTGTCATGCCGAAAGACTTGACGCCGGAGCTCGCCGCGAAGTTCAAAGCGCCGGAAAACAAAGGTGTGCTGATTAGCGAGGTCAGTGAGAACAGTGCCGCCGAGGAGGCTGGCATCCAAGTGGGTGACGTGGTGACGGACATAAACGGCAAACCGGTGATCGACGCCCGGACATTCCGGCTCGCCATCGCCCAGACGGCGCCGAACTCGAAGGTAGAGTTGACCGTCCTCCGGGATGGCAAGACGAAGAACCTCAAGGCCACGCTCAAGCAGTTGGCCGAGGACCGTGTTGACAATGGCAAGTCCCGGAACAACCCCGACAAGGGCGGCAGCGACACCCTCGACGGAGTGACGGTGGATGACCTCAGTTCCGAGGCCCGGGCCCAATTCAAAATCCCGGCCAACACCAAAGGCGCCCTGGTGACCGAGGTCGATCCTGACTCGGCCTCCTACGCGGCCGGTCTGAGGCCCGGCGATGTGATCCAGGAGATCAATCGCAAGCCGGTGCGCAATGCGAAGGACGCGGTCGAGCTGAGCGAGAAGCCCAGCCCCGACCACCAAACGCTCCTGCGCATCTACACTCACGGCCACAGTGATTTCATGGTCGTGGACGAGAGCAAAAAATAACTCTCGTCAGTTGCCCGCCAGATGGGGTGGCCAGCGCCGCCCCATCTGGTTTTTTCCGCCCGCTACTTTCCCCTGTCTAACCCAGCCTCTTCATGCCAAGTTTATGAACAGCGCGTTGCTCCCATTGGACTCGACGGTCGCGGCCGTGCGCGACGCGGAAACCAACGCTGCCAAGATGCGCATACTGGTGATTGAGGACGACAAGAAGATCGCCTCGTTTGTGGTCAAAGGACTCAAGCAGGGCGGTTTCGCCGTGGATCATGCCGCCGACGGCGAGGAGGGCCTGGCCCTGGCCAGCGACACGGCTTACGACGCCGCCGTGGTGGACGTCATGCTTCCCCGCCGGGATGGTCTAAGCCTTGTCCAGGAATTACGCCAAAAAAAACGCGACTTGCCGGTCATCTTCCTCAGCGCCAAGGCCGGCGTCGAGGACCGCATCAAGGGATTGCAGAGCGGCGGGGACGACTACCTCGTCAAGCCGTTTGCGTTCAGCGAGTTGCTGGCGCGATTGCAGGCGCTTATCCGCCGTTCCAGCCATTCCGCCGAGCCGACCACCTTGACGGTCGGCGACTTGAGCATGAACCTGGTCACCCGTGAAGTCTCGCGCGGAGGACGACCGATCGAGTTGCAGACCCGCGAGTTCGCGTTGCTCGAATACTTGATGCGGCATCCGGGTCGCGCCGTTTCGAAAGCGATGATTCTCGAGCATGTGTGGGATTACAGTTTCGATCCTCAAACCAACGTGGTGGACGTCGTGATTTGCCGCTTGCGGAACAAGGTGGACCGTGACTTTGAGAAAAAAATGATCCACACCATCCGGGGGGTCGGTTATGTCGTCAAACCCGGCTGAAAACACGGAAGGCCGCCTCAGCCTCCGGTTGAACCTCTGGTATTCCGGGTTCCTGATTCTTACCTCGCTCGCGCTATTCGTGGTGGCCTACGTTATTCTGGCCGGCTCGATCCAGCAGCGTGAAAAGGAGTTGATCCGCGCCAAGCTGGACGAGTATCGCGCCTGGTACGAGGGCGGCGGAATCAACAGCTTGAGTGACCGCTTTTTCAAGCTGCCTGAAAGCAGCCGCAACGCGTATTTCGTGCGCGTGGTTGGCCGCTTCAAAAACGCCCTGTTCCTCAGCGTGCCGGACGATTGGCGTGACTTCGATCTCAAGAAAATTGAAGTCACGAGCCTCGATGACCCGCGTCCCTGGAGATCCCTCTCCAGCCAGAACAACACCTGGCTGATCGCCTCGCTTCCCTTGAGTGACGGCCGGTTGCTGCAAGCGGGAAAAAGCATCGAGCAGAGCGCCAGCATCCTTGCGAACTTCCGGCTGATCTTTGGCGTGGGATTGTTTGTGGTGGTGGTGGCCGGCTATTTGGGCGGGGCGTTCCTGACTCACCGTGCGCTGCAACCCATCCGGCAACTCTCCTCCACCGTCCGCGGGATCATCCAGACGGGCCGCATGGACGCGCGCGTGCCGGTCGCCAGCAATCGCGACGAGCTGGACGAATTGGTGCGCTTGTTCAACCAAATGCTGGCCAAGAACGAGGGGTTGATCCGCAGCATGCGCGAGGCTTTGGACAACGTGGCCCACGACTTGCGCACGCCGATGACCCGCGTGCGGGGCGTGGCCGAGGCCGCATTGCAAACGGACACACCCGATGCCTGCCGAGAGGCGCTGGCGGACACTTTGGAGGAGTCGGAACGCGTGCTCACCATGCTCAAGACGTTGATGGACATCTCCGAGGCGGAGATCGGCGCCATGCGTCTGGAACTCGCCGAGGTAAACTTGCGCGCGGCCGTCGGCAGTGTGGTTGAGTTGTACGAGGTGATCGCGGAGGACAAGCAAATCACGGTCACCGCGAACATTCCCGAGGATCTTGTCATTCCGGCGGACCGCGCGCGTCTCCAGCAGGTGCTTGCGAACCTCGTGGATAACGCTATCAAATACACGCCGGCGGGCGGACGGGTTGAACTCGCGGCGAACCGCGAGGGCGGCCATGCCATCATCACGGTGCGGGACAATGGCACGGGGATCACCGCGGAGGAGCAGCCGCGCATCTGGGAACGGCTCTACCGCGGGGACAAGAGCCGCCACGAAAAAGGCTTGGGACTTGGCCTCAGCCTGGTGAAAGCCGTCGTGGAGGCGCACGGCGGGTCGGTCGATGTGGCCAGCCAGCCAGGCGCCGGAGCGACGTTTACCGTTCGGCAGCCACTCGAGGTGCTAGCCGGAGCGAAGGTCAACCCTCAACCGGAAGCATTGCCTCCGGCGGTCCCGGTTCCTTGACCGGCTTCAAAAACCGCGCGAGATAGATGCAGGTTAGGGCAAAGACCACCGACAGCCAGCCAATCACGTTGAAATGGGTAATCTGGCCGGTTCTGGACACGCCCATAATTTGCCCGCTGAGCACCGCCGCCAAACCGGCGGAAAATTGCTGGACGGCGGAATTGATGCTCATGAAGCCGCCCCGGTAACGCCCCTCGATGCTCGCGGTCATCATTGCCATGGCGGGAACCATCCGGCCGGACATGCAGATCATCAATGTGGTCGAGGTCGCGATGGCGAGGACCACGTGCACCTTGGGCAAATTGGTGAAGGCGAGAATCGGCACGATGGCCAGCAGCGACATCAACCGGAAGACCTTGGGCTTGCCCGCGCGATCCGCCCAACGGCCAATCCAGTTCATGCTAAACAAGGTGCAAATACCGCCGGACAGGTACACAAAGGACAACTGCGACTCTTTCACACCCGCGTTCGCCACCAAGTAGTTGCTCAAATACGGAAAGAACATGAAGCCGGTGATCGTCAGCCCCGCCATGAACAAGAACGCCAACTGGTGCTCCTTGTGCATCATGATCTCCAGCATGCGCCGCACGGGATGTTGATCGCGGGCGTGATGCAGGTGCTCATGGAGCGGCGGCATGATCTTCAGGATCGGGACGAGAATCAACAAACTCAGCCCGGCCAGCACCAGAAACGGGAAATGCCAGCTAAAGTTGTTCGCCAGCACCAGCCCCAGGGGCACGCCGAAAATGGACGCGATGGAAAACGAGGACATCACGAGGCCCATCGCCGCCCCGCGCCGGAACTCCGGAACCACATCGCCGACGACGGCCAGAATCAACGCGCCCGTCACTCCCCCAAAAGCGCCGGCGACAGCCCGTGCCGCCACCAACGTGACATAAGTGGGCGCCACCGCGCAGAGGAATGTCCCCACTGCAAAACCAAGATAAAGCACGAGCATCGCCTGCTTGCGGTCAAAGCGGTCGAGGAACAACCCGGCCGCCAGCCCGGCAATGCCGGCGCTGATCGCGTAGGAGGAGACGATCAACCCGAATTGGCCCGGCGTGATGGAGAATACCCGCATGTATTGCGGGCCCAAGGGCATGATGATCAGAAAATCGACGATCAGTGTGAATTGCACTGTCGCCAAAATATAGAGCAGCGCCTTTTCGTTGAACGGGGCCGCCTCCGCGCGGGACACCACACTCCCGCCTCTCACTGTCTCAGTTTCCATCGCCTCCAAGCGTAGCCGCCGCGTCGCGCCTGTCCAGAAACGGAAATTTTCGCGTGCTAGGGAAATGCTTTGACAAGAAAGCCCGCTTCCAGTTTGCGCAAAACGGTTAGCAACCCGTCAGCCCACCGGAATCACATCCACCGCCACACTGAGCGAGTGGTCCCCGCCCCCAAGCACCACCCCACGCACCGGACTGACGTCACTGTAGTCGCGGCCCCACGCAACGGTGATGTGACGGGTTGAGGGCAGGATTCCGTTCGTTGGGTCGGTATCAATCCACCCGATGCCGTGGCAATAGAAAGAAACCCACGCATGCGAGGCGTCGGCCCCCGCGAGGCGCGGCTGCCCGGGCGGAGGATCGGTCTCCAGATAACCGCTCACGTAGCGCGCGGGCAAACCAAGCGACCGCAGGCAGGCGATCTGAAGTTGCGCGAAATCCTGGCAAACACCGCGTCGGGCGCGAAACACCTCCTCGAGCGGGGTCGCGATGGTCGTGGCGGCCGGGTCGAATTTAAAGTCGCGGTGGATGCGCTGGGTAAGGTCAATCACGCCCGCGAGAATGGGCTGGCCGCGCGAAAACGAGCCGATGGCATAGTCGCCAAACCGCTCGCTCGCCTTGATGAGCGGCGAGTCAAAAATGAACTCGCTCGCCTCGAGCGCGGTTCCAATCTGCTCGCCACGACACGAGTCACGGACCGTCTCCCAGGCGGGTGTTTCGGCGGGCGCGGGACCGGGAATGCGTTTGGTCTCCACCTGGCTTAACGACTTGATCACCAGGCGCCGGTGCGGACGCTCCAGCGTGATGAAGGCGACCTTGTTTCCGTAATAGTCCAGGTGCGTTTTGATCGCGGCGGGCGCCGGCTCGATCTCCAGCTCGTGCTGCTCGCATTCCTGGTGTTCCAGCGTGCGCGGGTTCAGGCGCAGGACATGGTGCGACACCGAGACCTCGCCGCTGTACTCGTAGGCAGTGGTGTGGTTGATGTCGTAGGTCATGGCCTTCAGCTTGCCCGCGCAACCGTGTGGCTGAAATACCGGTGCCCAAGCGCCTCGGACACGGCTCCCATTTCTTTCAGAAACCGGCCCAGCCACTCGTCCAGCGCCTCGCCCTCGCCCTCCTCGCGCGCCTGGCACACCGCCTGCAAATCCACCGCCGGCAACCGCGCCAGCAAGGCGGTGATGGGGTGTTCCTCCTCCACCTCCGGCCCGCCGGTGTCGCGCGGCATGTTCTCGGCGTGCTCCATCATCGCCTGCAATTGAAACGCGAAGGCGCGCGGATTGCCGGCGTCGAACAGGAGAAGTTCCAGCACTGACGCGAGCTGAGGCTGCGCGAAGTAACGCCGCCGGTAGGTCAATGTGCTGTCCGCCACTTCCAGAAGCGGTCCCAGCGCGGCGCGATAGGGATCGAGTCCCGTGCCCGCGCGCAGAAGTTTGACCAAATTGACGCTGCGCTCGAGTCGCCGGCCAAAATCCAAAAAGCGCCAGCCATGCCCGCGGGTCATGTTCTCCATCTCCATCCCGCTGAACGCGGCAAGATCTACAATTAGCGTGTTCAAGAGCGCCAGCGCGTTCGCAAGGGGAATTCGTCCGGGGCGGGAGCGCGAGTCAGATTGGAACTGGTTGATGATCCGCCAGGTGTCAAGCGAGAAGCGGTCCCGCACAATCGCGGCGATGTGCCGGATGCGGGTCATCAACTCGCGCACCGTTCCAATTCGTTGGGGATGATAGACCAGTTGCAGCACCTCTTGCTCAAAGTCCTTGACGGGCACGCGGCCATGAAAGCGCGCCGGCAAATGCCCGAGATTCGCCAGAATTTGCACCAGCGCCGCCAACTCCGGGGCCCCCTCGCCCCCGGCCTCGTCCGCCATCCGGACGATCACGCTGCGCAGCAAGCGCAACATGCCCTCCAACCGCTCGGTGTAACGGCCCAGCCAAAACAGGTTGTCCGCCACGCGGCTGGGCAACTCGCCGCTCGCGCGGGCCACGCCCAGCGGCTGGCCACTGGCCGACAGCAAAGAGACCACCTTCACCGGGCCGTCCGACAGCACCCAGGTATCCTTGCTGCCACCGCCGCTTTGCATCGAAACGATGGGGTCCTCGGCGGCGGTCGAAACCCGGGTCAGACCGCCAGGCATCACGGCAAAGTCATCCTGCGCCGCTGCCACATAGGCACGCAGCACCACGCGGCGCGACTCCGTCCGGCCGTTCAGCCAAACCGGCGCCGTCGCCAGAGGCACTTGCTCCTGCCCCACGTAATTATGCGGCCGCGAGCAAATGGACTCGATCAATTGCCTTCGCTCGCCGGAATCCATCTTCTTGCCGAAGTATGGAGAGCGCCGCGGCCCGCCAAAAGCCGGCTTGACCACGATCTTGTCCAGATGGTCGAGGACGTATTGATGCTCCTTCGCCTGGCCACACCACCATGTCGCCACGGACGGTAAAATTAATTCCTCGCCCAACAAGTGCCGGCAAAGTCCCGGCAAAAAAGCGAGAAATGCCGGGCTTTCCACCAGACCGGCGCCCAGCGCGTTGGCCACGGTCACGTGGCCAGCACGGGCCGCCTCCACAAGTCCAGGAACGCCAAGGAACGAGTCGTTTCGCAGCTCGAGCGGGTCGCAAAAGGTGTCATCCACACGCCGCAAGATGACGTCCACAGGCTGCAGCCCTTCCAGTGTCTTAATGTAAACGCGCCGGTTGCGGACGGTCAAATCCCCGCCCTCAACCAACGTAAACCCCAAATAACGAGCAAGATAGACGTGCTCAAAATAGGTCTCGTTATACGGTCCGGGCGTGAGGAGCACCACATTCGGGTTGGTGCGGGCCGGCGGCGCGAGCGTCTGCAAGTTGTCCCGCAACAAACTGAAGAAACTGGCCAACCGCTCGACGTGGCAATCGCGGAACTGGTCCGGCAGCACTCGCGAAAGCACGATGCGATTCTCCAGCGCGTAGCCAGCGCCCGAGGGTGCCTGGGTGCGGTCCGCGAGCACCCACCATTGGCCGTCCGGCGAGCGCGCGAGATCGGCGGCATGCAGGTGAAGATGCAGGTCGCGCGGCACCGGCACGCCGTGGCAAGGGCGGAGAAAACCAGGATTCGCAAACACCAGCGCGGGCGGCAAAACCCCGTCGCGCAAGAGCCGTTGCGGGCCGTAAAGATCGGTGAGAACCTGGTTGAACAACCGCGCCCGCTGCTTTAATCCCTCCTCGATATGCCGCCATTCCGCGGGCGGAATCAGCAGCGGAACCAAATCAAGCTCCCACGGGCGGTCGATGCCCTGCGGGTCGGCATAGACATTGTAGGTGACACCGTGCTCGCGCAAGGTGCGCCGGGCATTCTCGCCGCGCTGGTTCAACTCCTCCGCGCCGAGACGGTCGAGCGACGACACCAATTCGCGCCAATGCTCGCGCGGGCGGCCCGGCCCGGCCGCCATCTCGTCGAAACCTCCAAGCCCGGGCGCGTAGCCTCGGAAAAGGCTGTCGGTCCGGGCTGGCGATTCCGTTGTCGCTTCATCGCTCATCCGTCGCGGCGCGATATTACTTCATCCCCTCCCCCGGGGGCAATCAGCCATGACGAAGATCGAGCGTGAATGGAAACTCGGGGTTTGGTTGGGACGCGGGCGGGGTAAACTTGCCCGGTGTGTGGCCGAACTTGGAATACCGCGCCAGCCGACGGCTTTCCGCCTCGTAGGCATTAACGGGCAGTTTCACATGGCTAAGCCCGCCGGGATGGGAAACGTGATAGACGCATCCGCCCAGGGAGCGGCTGTTCCAAGTGTCCAACAAATCGAACACCAAGGGCGAGTGAACGCCAATGGTCGGATGCAGGCACTCCGGCGGTTGCCTGGCGCGGAAGCGCACGCCCGCGACATACTCACCCTCGGTGCCGGTGGGATGCAGCGGCAAGGTCCGGCCATTGCAGGTCACCAAGTGCCGTGTGTCAGTCATGCCGCGCGCCTTCACTTGCAGTCGCTCCAGCGAGGAATCGACGTTTCGCACCGTGCTGCCGGCGAATCCTTCCTCGCCCAGAACATGCCACGGCTCCAGCGCGTGGCGAATTTCCAGCTCCACCCCGCGCTTGGCCACCGAGCCATACAGCGGAAAGCGAAACTCGAAGTGGGGGCCAAACCATTCCGGCTTCAGAGGATAACCGAAGTCCTGCAAATCCTCGATTACGTCGTGAAAATCCTGCTGCACGAAGTGCGGCAGCATGAAACGGTCATGCAACTCCGTGCCCCAGCGCACGAGTGAACGCTCGTA
>CAZMLP010000444.1:0-4105 GCA_964566745.1 uncultured Verrucomicrobiota bacterium
GTGGACACGCCGCAGATTATCCTGCCGCCCGGGCTGGGCCAGAGCGGATTCTTCCCGAACGGAATCAAGGTCAAGTTGAGCGTGATCCGCCCGGATGCGAAGATTTATTACACGCTCGATGGCTCGGCACCCTCGACGAACAACGGAACGTTATACACGCCGGGCAGTGAGATTGCGATCAACCAATTGACCACGCCAGGCCGGGATCTTCGCATTCTCCAAGCACGCGCATTCGCGCCAAACACAATCCCCAGCGACATCGCGGAGGGCCAGCCGATTCCCGAGAACACGGCGGGAATTCCGAGCGACGTGGTGGGTGGCATCGGCTCGACCATCGTGGTGCCGGTGGTGATGAACCTGCAAACCAACCGCGTCCTCAAGACATTCCAGCTCAAGGTGGAGGTTTCGCCCGTTGGCGCGGCCCCGAACTTGGAGTCTGATGTCCAAGCCTTGGCGAACACGGCCAATGATTTCGTGGCGATCTTTACCCCGGGCGAGGCGCCCGCCGGCACCACGCGACTGAGTGTCGCGTCCTATCAGGAGCCGGGGCCGGGTGGAGTGGTGACCAACGGCATGATTATCACCGCGCTGGGTACCAATGCGAATTTCTCGATACAGGACTACGGTGTGGTCGCGCTATTGGCCGTGCCAGTGCCGCGGTCCGCGAAAGCGGGCGACAAATACAATATCGTGGTGCTGAACCCGTCGGGAACGGCCGACGGCCAGCAAGAGATCATTTCGCTCGGAGCGTTGGGCGCGCGGACCATCACCGTGACCAACCTCGCTTATCTCGTCGGCGACACCTCGCCCGGCGGCTGGTATAACGCGGGTGATTTCGGGGACAAAACCTTGGACAACAGCGATGTGAACAACGTCTTCTACGCCTCCGTTGGTGTCCGGGTGCCCTACCCGTTCAGCGACGTCTTCGACGCGATGGACGCCTATCCCGAGGACGAGACGGGTGTTGCGGGAGGCGATGGCGAGATTCGCTTTTTGGACTGGCAATTGACCCTTCTCCGGGCGCTCAACCGGGAAACGAACCGCTGGTATCGCTCTTGGGCGCCGGGAGGCGTTCGTCTTGCGTCCCGCGCTCCGGGGCAAAATGGTGTGGGTCCGTTGCCGCGCATGGTCCGTCCGTCGCGGGTCACTTCCGATGTGTGGACGCGGCAGGCGTTGCTGGGCACAACCGTGAGTGGTGGCGTTGCTCCGGGCCAGACTGTCACCCTGCCGGTTTACCTGGATGTGGCCACCGGGGCGAGCATCGCTGGTTTGCAATTCCGCGCGTCCGTGGATACGGACGGCCTGCCGGTGAGTTTGGTGGAGTTCGTTCCGGCGGCGGGCCTTCCGGCTCCCGCGTCCGTAAGCTCCACGGCGGCGAACGAAGTGGCGGCGGGCTGGGGCCTGTTCTTGAACAGCTTCTCACCTTCCTTGACCGGCAGCAACTTGCTGGGCCAATTGCGCTTTACCATCCCGGCGGGCGCGCAGAGCGGGCAATCCTACCAAGTGCATTTCCACAACGCGGATGGGGCGCCGGACGTCCACACGCAGTATGATTTCGAGACACGCTCCGGCGGCGTCTGGGTCGGGGTTCCGGCGGCGGTTGCGGCCAGCGTCACCTCGGATGACTGGAAGCTGCGTTTCTTCGGCGATGTGAACAGCCCGGACGCGCAGGATGGCGCCGATCCGGACCACGACGGGGCGCCGAACTGGCAGGAATATCAGAACGGCACCAACCCGACACTCTCCGACTCGCGCCTCACGGTGCTGGCCCCTGTGTGGAATGCCAGCCACACCGGTTTGATGATCCGTTGGCAGACGGTGGCCGGCAAACTTTACACTCTTGAAGGTTCTGCCGATTTGGGAAGCGGGACGTGGAAGCCGCTGGTCACGGATGTCGCGGGTGACGGCGGGCAGGCGCAGTATTTGGACAGCCAAACGGGGAGCACGACCATGTTCTACCGGGTGCGGATTCAGCCGTAGCCATATGAACCGTTTGACAATGAAGACACGAACATTACGGGCTTGGATGGTGCTGGCCGTGTTATCCGGGCGCGTCGCGGCGCAGACGGTGGACACGGTGTCGACGCCCAATCTGTTCGAGCCCAGCGGCGTCGCGGTGGACCAGGACATCAACATTTATATCACCGACACCAGCAACAACTCGGTGGTGAAGGTGTTCGCTGGCGGCGCTGGAAGCATCGTTTTGGCCGGCGATTCCGAGCCGGGAAGTGACAGCGGCAAGGGTGCCTTGGCCCGGTTTTTCTCGCCCAAGGGAATCATTGCCGCGCGCGGCGGCTTGGTGGTGGCTGATTCCGGCAACCAGTTGATCCGGTTCGTCGGCTTTGACGGCACGGTCACAAACATCGCGGGCGCGGCGGGAGTCACCGGTCTGGTGGATGAAACGGACCCTGCGAAAGTCCGGTTCCGGACGCCAGTTGGCCTGGCGGTGGACCCCCAAGGGAACATTTTTATCGCCGATTCCAAGAACAACGCCATTCGCAAACTGGCGCCCAACAACGCGGTCACCACCGTGGCGGACGCCGCCGACGGCCTGTTTGAGCCCGCAGCGGTGACAGTCGGGGACAGCGGCCAGCTTTACGTCGCGGACACCCGGAATCACTCGATCCGTTTGATCCAGCCGGACGGCACCGTGACGCTTGTTGCCGGCGGCGGCTCGCGCGTCTTGAGCGGCACGGACGACGCCTTGAAAGGGGCGAGCGCGCGTTTCAACAATCCCCGGGGCATTTTGTGGGTGGGCGGGGCGGTGGGCCTTCTAGTGAGTGACACAGACAACGACACCGTTCGCCGGCTTTATTTCAACAATGACGTCAACGGCTACTCGGTTGAAACCTTTGCGGGCATAGCCGGTCTGCCGGGAAGTGTGGATGGCTCGGCGCGCGCGGCGTTGTTTAACCTGCCGGTGGGACTTGCCCGGGACGTAAATCACAATGTGCTGGTGATGGACAGCGGCGGCGGTGGGGCGTTGCGCCGCATTCAGATCACCTCCACCAACACCAGCGGCGGCCCGGTCGTCATCACGCCGCCGTCCATCAGCCCGAACTCGGGATATTATCCGATGGGCCGGTCGATCACCGTGACCAGCGTGACGCCGAATGTTTACTACACCACGGACGGCAGCGAGCCGACCACAAACAGCTTTCGGGTGGCGATCACGAACGAGACGGGCGTGATTCCCTGGCACGATTCCACCAACGACCTCGTTTCGTTGCGGGTGAGGGCCTTTGTCGGAAGCGATGGGAGCGCGGTTGTCAGTGGCGTGCCCTCCCCCATCAATGACATCGGCGTGCCGCGCGATGTGGTGGGCGGCATTGGCTCCACAGTGGTGGTGCCGGTGGTGATCAATCTGGCGGTGGATCAAGTGTTGCGGTCGGCCCAGTTCCGGGTGGAGGTGACTCCCAACGGGAACGCGCCCGCGATTTCCGAACAGTATCGGGCGATGCCGATCTTGGGAACGGAGTTTGTCCCGGTGGTGGGGCCAGGCACCAACGCGGTGGTTAGCGCGTCACCTTACGCCATCGGCACGACTCGCGGCCTGGCGATCTCGGCGATTGGCGACCAGGCAAATTTTGAAGTGAGGAATTTTGCGGTGGCGGTGATGGTGGCCGTGCCAGTTCCGCCGACGGCCCAGCCCGGCCAGACGTACACGATTCGCGTGGTGGAGCCTTCCGGCACCTCGGACGCCCAGCAGACGCCGGTGGCGATCACTGCCGCGGCGCCCCGCACCCTCACGGTCACGAACTTGAGTTATCTGGTGGGGGACACCGCCGCCGGTAGCTGGTACAACGCGGGGGATTTCGGCAACGGGAACCTGAGCAACAACGACGTGAACAACGCGTTCTACGCCGCTCTCGGGGTTCGCCTGCCCTACACTTTCAGCGACGCGTTTGACGCCATGGACGCCTTCCCGGTGGATTCCGCTGCCTCCGTTGGCGGCGACGGCGAAATCCGGTTCTTGGACTGGCAGCGCATCCTGCTTCGCTCCCTCCGGCTGGAGGCGGCGAATTGGGCGCGGTCATGGTCCGCCGACGGTTTCCGTGTCGCCAAGCCGTCATCTTTGCTGGCTCCAGCCATCGTCCAACCGGGG
>CAZMLP010000445.1:0-6168 GCA_964566745.1 uncultured Verrucomicrobiota bacterium
AGCCGCTGATCCTCTCCGCGTTGCGCAAGATCTTTTCCCCGCGGGCGATTCTGGAGCGCAATGACATCGCCTCGCGGAAATTCGAGGGGCTGGAGGAGGCGAACGGCTTGCTGTGGGGCAATTTGCCGGAAGGGGCCGAATTGGCGTTTCCCATCAAGCTGAACGGTCTGGGCTTCGAGGTAAGCCTGGCCAGCGGGCATAAGACCGGCATGTATCTCGACCAGCAGGTGAATTACCAATCGGTCGGCCAGTTGGCGAAAGGCGCGAATGTGCTGGACTGCTTCTGCTTCCTGGGTGGCTTCGCCTTGCACGCGGCCCGGGGCGGGGCGGCGCAAGTTCATGGTCTCGATCAAAGCGAGGCGGCCACCACGACCGCCGGGCGTTTGGCGAGGGCCAACGGACTGGCGGACAAATGCTCGTTTGAAACCGCCAATGTCTTCGATTGGTTGAAAGCCCAAACAACCACGAAGCCAAACGAGCGGCTCATCCCGCGCTACGATTTGATTGTCCTCGACCCGCCATCGTTCACCCGCAACCGGGCCTCCGTGCCGGACGCGTTGCGCGGTTACAAGGAGATCCATGTGCGGGCGCTGAAATTACTGAAGCCGGGCGGAACATTGGCGACGTTCTGTTGCTCGCATCACGTGGACGCGAACATTTTTGAAGATGTGATTTTGTCGGCGGCGTTTGACACGCGACGGCTACTCCGGCGCGTGGCGACCTACACGCAATCCCCGGATCATCCGGTGTTCCCGGCAATTCCCGAGACGGAATATTTAAAGGGATGGGCCTTCGAGGCGGCGCGGTAACCGCCCGGTCACTCAGGCCGCTTGAGCAAGGCGCGTTGCCAGTTCATCAAATGAGGGGCGTTGGCGTCCCAATTGTGGGTGAGCAAGACCAGCGTCGATTTGCTGGCGATGAGCGTGGGATCGATTCCGAGTTGCGCGGCTTCGCGGTCACGGTGCTGGATTAGCCGGTCAAGGCGGTGTTTATCCTCGGGGCGAAGGCGGGTGCCAAAGTTGCGGCGGTGCTTGGGCCACTCGGCCATCGGCAGCTTGTTTGCCTTTTGAACAGCGGTGAGCAGCGCTTCCCGCCGGCGTGGCGAAAAGCGTGGCGGGATCAGGCCCTCAAAGGGACGATCCTGCGCGATGACGCCCGACCAGACGATCAATTGCTCGTGTGGCGTGATGAAATAAGGCGGCTTGTTACCGTGTTGCGCCTCGGCCTCGCGCCACAGCCACAGTTCCCGAAGAACCGCCAGCCCGCGCCGGTCCAGCTTGTCCGCGCCCTTGATACGCCACAGGGAGTCGGGGTCGATTTCCTGGTCGCGCGTGCAATCGCGGATGAGCCGGGCGCAAGTTTCCTCATGCCATTCGAGCCTGCCCTTGGCACGCAATTCCTGCTCGAGGAGCGCGGCGAGCGGTTGCAGGTGACGCGTGTCGTTGATGGCGTATTCCTCCATGCGCGGGGTGAGCGGTCGCTGCGACCAGTTGGCTTTTTGGGAGCCTTTTTGAAGCTGGACGCCCAGGAATTTTGCCGCGAGGTGAACGAGGCCAAACTCCATTTCTCCAAGAAGCCGCGCGGCTAGCATGGTGTCGAAAATGCGCTCCGGCACAAAACTTCGTCCGCGATAGAGGAGCCGCAAGTCGTAATCCGCCCCGTGCAAAATGAGCCGGTGCGGGCGCAATCCGGTGAACAGCGGCTCCAAATTCACGCTGGCAAGGGGATCTATCAAATAATCGCCTGACGGCAAGGTGAGTTGAATGAGACAGACCTTTTCAGGATACGAGTGCAGGCTGTCCGCCTCGGTATCCAGGGCGACCCACGCCGCCTCATGAAGAAGCGGAAGCAGCGCGGCGAGCTTCTGGCCAGTATCGATCACCCAGCCAAGTAAGCGTACCAGCCAAAAAACGGAAGGGGAAATATTACGGAATTATCGCGGCAGCAAGGTCTTCAAGCGGGAGGCGGTCAGCAATTCGCTCAATGCCGCGCCAATTTCGGCCTGGGTGTAAGGTTTGGGAATAAGGCGGTTGATGCCGATGGCGCGGGCGCGTTCCACATCCTCTTCGCGCAAATGGCCGCTGGTCAGGATTATGGGCAGGCCGGGCTGGCGCTGGCGCAATTGGATGGCCAGATCGAGTCCGTTCATGCGCGGCATGGAGAGATCAATCACCGCCGCGTCAAACGAGCCGGGCTCGTTTTCCAGGGCGTCAACCGCCTCCTCGGGCCGCGCTTTGGCCGTGACCCGGTAGTCGAGCTTGGCAAGCATGCGTGTGACGGCGTCCAGCAGGGCCAGTTCGTCATCCACCAAGAGCACCTTTTCCCCGCGCCCCGGAGCCGGACCATCGGTTTCCACCGGGCGTGGTTGCGTGACGTGGGTGGCCGCCGGCAGGTAAACGTGAAACGTGGTTCCCTGGCCCGGGGAGCTGCGCACCGTGATGGCGCCATCATGCCCGCGCACAATGCCGTGCACCACGGACAGGCCCAAGCCCGTCCCTTCGCCGGTCGCCTTGGTGGTGAAAAATGGCTCGAAAATGCGCTCTTGCGTGGCGCTGTCCATGCCGTGGCCGGTGTCGCTTACGGAAAGGCGCGCATGCAGTCCCGGTTTCAGCTCGGGAACCGACGCGGCCAAGTCGCCCTCCACCTCCACGGGGGCCAGATCCACCTCGAGTCTGCCCGGACCCTCCCGCATGGCGTGCGCCGCGTTGGCGCACAGGTTCATCAACACTTGGTGGATCTGCGTCGAGTCGGCGATTACCGGCGGCAGGCCGGGAGCGATGTGGCCGCGAATTTCGATCATCGCCGGCAGCGAGGCGCGCATTAGCTTCAGGGCGTCCTCCACCACCGGTTCCAACGAAATGGTCTCGCGGGTCTGCTCTTGCTGCCGGCTGAAGGTGAGGATTTGCTTTACTAACTCCCTTGCCCGATGACAGCTCTTGAGCATGCCGGCCAGGTACTCGGACATGCGGGGATTGTTGCTCGCCTCGAAGGAGGCCAGTTCGCAAAAGAGCAACAGCGCGCCAAGGATATTGTTGAAATCATGGGCAATGCCGCCCGCCAATGTGCCGATCGCCTCCATTTTTTGCGCCTGGCGAAGTCGCGTGTCCGCCTGTTTTCGTTCGGTCAGGTCACTAACCACCCCGACATTCCCAATGATCCGGCCCCCGGTCTCGCGGAAGGGCGTGACGCTGATTTGCAGCCAGATTTGGCGTCCATCCTTGCGTTGGGCGGGGGTTTCAAACTGGACGAGGCCCGGGCGCGGCGAACGGTCGTTTCGTGCGAAATATTTCGCCGTTTGGTTTTGGGCGTCGAAAACGGCGGCGACCGGTTTTCCGAGCAGGTCGGCGGGGCGATGGCCGGTGATTTGTAGAATCTGGCCGTTCACGTAGAGGATCACCTCTTCCAAGTCCGTGATGATGACCGCCTCGCCCAGGTTTTCGACCACCGTGCGGAATCGCTCCTCGGACTCGCGTAGCGCCTCCTCGGCGCGCTTCCGTTCCGTGATGTCATGCAACAGCCAGATTTCCCCGGAGGAAAATCCATACGCCGCGAATTCCACAATGCGCAGTTGGCCGTCCTTGCGCGAAATTGGAATCACCCGCGGGGAGGGGAAACCGGCGAGCCGGTCCGACTCGTACAACCGCCTGATTTCACCAGCCTGTTCTCCCCAGAGCGCGGGGAACCATTGTTCAATATCGTTAACCTCCTGGCGGGGCAGGCCCGTGATGGCCTCCGCCTCCTTGTTGGCGTGAAGTTGTCCGGAGGGACGGTCCACGTACACCGCTCCCGCCGGGAGATTCTCCACCATCAGCCGGAACCGTTGCTCGCTTTCCCGCAATTCCTGCTCGGCCCGCTTGCGGTCCGTAATGTCGATCAGCACGCCAATCGAGCCGGTGGATTTGCCATCCGGTCCAAGAATCTCCACCGAGGCGTCGGAAATCCAGCGCGTCTGCCCCTCTTTGGTGAGAATTTTGGAATCGCTCCGCCAATGAAGAAGCTTTCCCTCCCGGGCAAGGTTGACAGCCTCGGTCTCGCCTCCGGCGGCGCCAGTGTCACCGAACAAGATAATTTCCTGGCTGATCCGGTTCCAGAGCACCGGGTTCATTTCTTCTGGCGAATAACCGGTCAACTGGACAATTTCCGCCCCCATGTAAGTGTAACTTTCCGTCGGGTAGTCGTGAATGTAAGGCACCGCCCCGGCGGCGGAAATCGCTTGACGGTACAATTCGACGGTTTGGTCCAGTGTCTCCGTGGCGCGCTTCGCCTCGGTGAGGTCCCGCACGAAGACGCTGTAGGAAAGGGAGGTGTCCAGGCGCAACCTCGTCACGGCGAACTCCGCCGGAAACTCGGAACCGTCCCGGCGCAGGGCCGCCAGCTCGAAGGTGCGATGCGCCCGCCCGATGCCCGGATCGTTTTGCAGGGTGTCAATTTCCCGCTCGAAGCCGGGCCTGAGCGGCGCGGGCACAATTAATTCCGCCAGTTTGCGGCCCGTTGCCGTCTCGGGCGGCAGGCCAAACATGGTCACCGCTTGGGGATTCCAACTGGTCACCAATCCCTCCGCATCCATCACCACCACCGCGTCCAAAGCCGAGTCCAGGATCATTCGTGTGCGGGCCTCGTTGCGTCGCAAATTTTCCTCCGCTTTTTTGCGCGCCCGCACATTCAAGGAAAGCACCACGATGGACACGCCCAGCGCCAGGACGAATCCAGCCGCGCCGGCGAGCTGCCAGCGATAACGCTCAAGAGCGCTGTCCGGCCGGTGAATAATTTCAACGCCGGGGGGCGCCAGATTCGGGGAAATTCCAGCCGGGGTAAGTCGCTGAAAATCGACGACCGTGCGCAGCGGTGGATTGGTCTGCACCGGCAGGCGCCCGATGGACTCGCCCGCCAGCAGAAGCAAGGCCATTCGGGCCGCCGCCTCGCCTTGCTGGACGCCACTAATCACGCAACCGCCCACTCCGATGTCCGCGAAAATGTCGCTGCTGAGCACATAGACCGGCGCTTTGGAGGCGCGCGCGAAGTCAAATCGCGTTTGCCGCGAGCCCAAGGCTCCGAGGCTGTCCACTGCCAGTCCGGTGTAGATTACAATCGTGTCCGGGCCAAACTTGCCAACCCGGTCGAACAGTTCGGGAAAGCTCGTCCGCCCGGCATACTCGAACTTCAGCCGGTCATTCCACGCCTTGGCGGCCTTCTCCACTGCGGCGCGCGAGGCCAGTCCCGCGTCTGTCAAATCGTGCGCCAAAAACACCCGGGTGGCCTGGGGCTGTAGTTTGGTTGCCAGTGACAGGGTTTCCGCGACTCCGAGTTTCTCCAACACTCCGGTAATCCCCGTTTGGCCGCGCAAACGCTCGTATTCGTTTTCGCTGACGCCGCAAAACACGGCCGGCGCGCCGGGGGCAATTTCAGCTCGATGCCGCAGCAAGAATTCCAGGGCCGCGTCATCGGTGGTGATGACCGCCTGCAACGGGTGGCTGGCGTATTTGGAGGTCAGCAGGGCGAGGAATTGCGCCTCATTCTCCGGGGTGGGGAAACGTTTCCAGTCCAGATACTCGATCGCGAAGCGGACGAGCCGGTCCTTGTTGCCCAGCACATCCTTGATGCCGCTGGTCTCCTCGTCCGTCCAGCGATAGCCGGGATGATAGGAATTAATGACCAGAACCTCGGGGGGAAGCGGCTTGGGCGGCGACAGAGCCGGTTCCGCGGCGCGAACGACGGACGCGACCAGCCAAAGCCATGCAAAACACAGCGGGCGCAGCGTAAACGGGCTAGTCATCAATTCATGCACCGGAAGGCCGGCTGGCGACTTGTTTACCCGGGCCGCCCTCCCGATTGAGTTTCGCCAGCCCGCGGAATGGTCCGGATGCTTGGCTTATCGGCAATATGACACGAGGAATGAACTGGTTCGAGGAAAAACAGGCCGGTCTCGGCCGCCACTTGGGGCGGGTCCCGCCGGAAGTTCCCGCGAGCTGGTTGCACTGGCCGGAATGGCCGCCGGGCAATTCGCTTGACTCATCGCCGGTGTGTCGAAGACTGGTTTGGTGGTGATCCTGCCGGTTTGCAACAACTTGGGCGGCTTGGGCGGCGACAGAGCCGGTTCCGCGGCGCGAACGACGGACGCGACCAGCCAAAGCCATGCAAAACACAGCGGGCGCAGCGTAAACGGGCTAG
>CAZMLP010000446.1:0-1587 GCA_964566745.1 uncultured Verrucomicrobiota bacterium
GAGCCGCTGTTGCGCGGATCGTTGCTGTGAACATCGTAGAAGTCGAGGTCGCCACGAATGCCCGCCACTGTGCGGAACTTGCTGGCCCATTGGACCTTGTTCTCGAAGTAGAGGCCGATGGCGGTGACACTTAAATCATCCGCGCGAGTGGTGGCGGGGAGGACGTTGCCGGTGGCGGCGTCAATCTTGTCCACACGCTGGCGGTCCTGGGTCTGATATAAGCCGGTGTCGATCCAGTCATTCCGCACTTGCAGGCCAAAGGTGTTTTCCACCTCCCGACCACCCCACGTGTTATAAATGGTGTGGCTGGCGCTCAGACCTGTCACCCAGCGCCGGTCCGATTGCTCGAATTGATCGCCGCGTGTGGTGTCCGTCAGGTAGTAGGTGAAGTCGGAGAAAAGATCGAGGTCGTAGTAGAAGCCATAGGCCATGACCCTCGTGGCGGAATGCTCGTCCTGGCGATGCCACTCGGCTTGCAGGCTGTAACGCTGGGAATTGCCACCCGTGGAGTTGTCGAGCGAGCCGTAGAGCGGAATCAGACCGGACTCGATGGCACTGCTGGCGGTCTGGTCGCTGGAGTTCCATTTGCCGTGATAGGCGCGACCGGTCACGCTGAAGCCATTCGCCGTGTCCCCCTGGCTGTAGGTGAGAATCCCGTTGAACTTTTGATAATCGTCCGGGCGTTGCCACGGGCCGTCATCGTGATACGCCTCGGCGCCATACAGCAAATGGCCGTCGCCCAGTTTGGGAGAGCCGGCAATCACCCCGCGCGCGTAGCCGTACATGCCGCCCTCGGCAATCGCGATGTTCTCCGGCAGCACCTTGAAGAAATCGAGATGCGCCGCGCCCGCCGAGGCAAAGTCGCCGTCGCGCGCGGCATAGACGCCCTTTTCATAGTTCACCCGCTCGATGAGTTCGGGGATCACCACGTTCATGTCCGAATAACCCTGCCCGTGGGCATGCGTGGTAAGGTTGAGCGGCATGCCATCAAGATCCGTGGCGAAGTCGGTGCCGTGATCGAGGTTGAAGCCGCGCAAGAAATATTGGTTGGCCTTTCCGCCGCCGGCATGTTGCGTGATGATGACGCCGGGGACGGTTTCGAGAATTTCACCCGCGCGCAAAGTGGGTCGCCAGGAAAGTTGATCCGCGCCCACGGTGCCTTGCGTGGCGGAGTCCGCGTAGTTCAACAGGCTATCCTGCCGCCCGGTGACGACCACGGTTGGCAGGCGGGTGGTGGAATTGGTGTCGCCGTTGGGGTTGGGATTGGTGGCGGGAGTGTTGGTGGAGGTTTGCGCCACCGCCGAACCGCCCATCAAGCAGGTGACCAGAACCGCCGCCACCCGCGCGCCCGCCAAACCCAAACCGTGCAAGAGAATCGTGGCGAGCACAAAGCCGCTGCCGAATGACGCGAGACTCGCCGAGCCGGGCATCTCCCGGCCGTGCGCGAACCCGTGGAACAACGCGAAGAAACCGACGAGCAGCAAGCTGTTGGAGAGTTTCAAGCGGACGCGGGAAATGGCCAGCAAACCGAAGACAACCACGGAGGCGAGGATCAACAACTCCGCGCCCGGCAGCGCGCCGCCCGCG
>CAZMLP010000447.1:0-6958 GCA_964566745.1 uncultured Verrucomicrobiota bacterium
GGCAAAGGTGCCGCGCATGGCATGATACAGATGATTGCCCTCCAGCACCGAGCGTTGGGGAATGTGGTCCAGCGCGTCCAGCCCGGCTTGTGGGCCGTGGACGCGCGCGACGGCCACGGCCCGGTTCATCGCCGTGACCGGCGAGCCGGTGAGAGCGAGGAGTTGATCGTAGAGACGGAGTATAAGCGGCCAGTCGGTCGCGGCTGCATCGGCCGCCAGGCAGTGCGTCGCGGCGATGCTGGCTTCGATGTGATAGACGCTCAAGGCGTCGCCTTGCGAGGCGTGGCGGAGGCACTGGACGCCGCGCTGGATCATCGCTTGATTCCATGCGCTGCGGTCCTGCTCATGCAGACGCAGGAGGTTTCCGGCGTCGTCAGTGCGGGTATCGAGTCGGGCGGCATTGAGCAACATGAGCGCGAGCAGGGCGTGGGCGCGCGGCTCTTTCGTGGCGGGATGCCGGGTGATCAAGGTGACCAGCCGGATCGCCTCGTGGCAGAGTTCTTTGCGCACGAGGCGGTCGCCGATGGAGGCTTTGTAGCCCTCGTTGAAGAGCAGGTAAAGCGTGTGAAGCACACCATCGAGCCGGGACGAAAGCTCGGCCGTGGCAGGCACAGCAAAGGGCAGGGCAAGTTCGCGAATCCGCTGCCGGGCGCGCACCAGGCGCTTGGCGATCGCCCCCTCGCTCGTGAGAAACGCCGCCGCGATTTCCGCCGGGCTGAACCCGCACAATGTGCGCAGTGCAAGGGCGGTTTGTGATTCCACGGCAAGTTCGGGGTGGAAGCACACGAACATCATCCGCAACGTGTCGTCAGCGAAGGCCTCGTGCGTGAGATCTTCGGACGGCGCCGCGAGCCACCGCGCGTGCTCGGCGGCGATGCCATCCTGTTTTTCGTTCCAGCGTTGCTCGCGTTGCAGCACGTTGAGCGCGAGATTTTTCGCGACCCGCGTCAGCCACGCGGCGGGATTGTCCGGCACGCCGCGATACGACCACGTTTGCAGTGCGCGCAGCAGGGCTTCTTGCACCACGTCCTCGGCGAGCTGCAACCGGTGCGTGCCGAGATGCGCGGTGAGCGTCGCGACCACTTTTGCCCCCTCGTGACGGAACAGATGGTCCGCCACCTCGCCCGCGTTGTTAATGGACTGGCTCACGCGAACTCAATCGCAGTCCAGATTGGCGATCTGGCGCACCTCCAATATCGCGCCGTGGTCGAACGCCGGATTGGTGCGGGCGATGGCCACGGCCTCGTCCAGCGAGGCCGCATTGACGATGAAGAAACCGCCGACGGCTTCCTTGGATTCCGCAGCGATGCCATCGGAGATCACGCTGCCATTTTTCCCGGAAAGCAGTTTACCCCCGCTTGCCAGGGGTTGGGCCGCGGTCATGACGCCCTTTTTGGTAAGGCCGTCAATCCAGGCATGGACCTCCCGCATTTGGGTCTGCATTTGCTCCGGGGAAAGGTTGCCGCTGCTGCAGCCGGCGCCCCGGGCGAGAAACATATATTGACTCGTGGGAGTTTTTTTCATGGTGGGGTTTGTGTAAGATGAAGCTCGGCAATGCGTCGAACCTCGAATTGTGTGCCGTATTTCAGTTGGGGACACGACAAGGCGACTGCCACGGCTTCGTCCATGGTCGGCACCTTGATGATGTAAAAACCGCCAATGACCTCCTTCGATTCCGCATGGGCGCCATCGGAAACAATTCGAACGCCGCCAGCGGAGACGATTTTGCGCTCGCGTGCCAGCGGCTGTGCAATGGTGATGACACCGCGCTTGAAGAGGTCGTCCATCCAGGCGTTGGACTCCTTGACGTGGACTTGCATTTGTTCCGGGGTCAGATGGCCTTGCTGACAGGGCGAGCCACTGACGAGGAGCATATATTGATTGGCAGTTTCGTTATTCATTGGTGCGCCCGGGCGGGTTGAAGGTTGAGGGTTTGCTTGCTTTGACGCCAGCTTATCACGCGCCGGGCGAGGCAGAACGCCAGCGTGCCGATGCAGAGCGCGGAAACCGCCCGCAGGAGCAGGTGCGCGGAGGGACGCGACATCGTGAACCCGGTGCAAAGAGCGACATAGGCCGCTAGGCACAACGGACACTTGGGCATGAGCGCGAGCAACGCGCCGGGCAGAACCAGTTCCGCAATACCCTTGATCCCGCTCGGCCTCGTTTTTTGCCGGTCCGCGCGGTCGGCGACGAGCGGCTTTTGTTGACAGCATTGAGGCGAGCTCATGCTTTTGCCTCCTTCGATTGGCAACCGCATTTCGCCGCGCCGGTTCCGTAGCTGTCGTGATAACGCACCCATTCCATCGAGTGCTCGAGATTGTCCTCGTCGCGACCTTTGGGCGTCAGGTCAAGAATGCGATACGTTCCCATCATCAGCTCCACGCCGCGGCCATACACAGAATAGGTGTGGAAAATCGTGCCGTCGCCGGCTTTGTGGAAAACGCTGATTCCAGGCGCCTCCGTGGCGCCAAAGGGTTGCATGGTGTAGTTGTAATTTACCTTGCCGCTCGCGACCTCCTCTTCGGTAAAGCCCACATGGAAGTCCTGGTTGAAACTGTTGCCGTGGGACGAGACCCACTCGAAACACCAGCCCATGCGTTGCTTGAACGCCTCGATTTCCGCCAGCGGCGCCCGGGAAACAGCCAGCATCGTCACGTCGCGCGCGGCCAGATGCGGGAGCATGCCATCCGTGTGGTCGGCCATGTAGGAACAACTCGGGCATCCCTCGCCCCAGCCAGGCCCGAGCATGAAATGCTGGACGACCAACTGGCTGTGTCCGCCGAAAAGCGCGGCGAGCGAGACGCACCCTTTTCGGCTCTCGAACTGGTAGTCCTGGTCGATCTTCACCCACGGGAGCGCTCGACGCTTGGCGTTGACCGCGTCCATCTGCCGCGTGAGGCGTTTTTCTTCCGTTAAAAGTTCCTTCCGGGCGGCGAGCCATTCGGAGCGGGTAACGATGCTGTGGCTAATCTTTGTGCTCATGTCAGGTGTTATTCGTGTTTTCCAATTGGGACCGCAACAGCGGCCCGTTCATAGAAACGACAAACGAACTTTCCTGCCGAGGACACGACAGTGAAAAAACCTAAAATTCTTGCAACTGATTGCTTTCGAGAGGATTACGATCTGTGCTCGTGAGTTTTCGCTTTTTATCTCGAAATGAAATGGCTCGCGCCGGACGTGGGCGGGCACCGTATTGCCACCCCGCGAGGCGCTGTTGACCGCCCCTTTGGATTTCAACTGCCGCTATTTCGCCACAGAAACGCAACCACCGGATAGAGATGACGATTGCATCCGGCAGATCATAACACTCGGAAGTTGAATCGTCCCGTGTGCCGATCGTCCGTTTCTTTGATCGGATTGCGGTTTTGCTTCAAGGCTTCAACTTCGGAAAGAAGCGTCTCGCTGTCTCGGACGTCAGGGCGCTCAATTCGTCCAGCGTGCAATTCCTGATCTTCGCTGCCGCCTCGGCGATTTCTTTCACGTACGCTGGCTCGCAACGTTTGCCACGATAGGGCACTGGCGCGAGGAAAGGGGAATCAGTCTCCAGCATGAACTCTTTGGCGGCTTGCAGGGATTGCCGGACCATTTCGGCGTTTTTGAAGGTAGAGATGCCAGTGAAACTGGTGATCGATCCCAGCGCGTTAATCTGTTGCTGCTCCACGGGGGTGCCGATGAAGCAGTGGAACACACCGCGCACGCGGTCGGCGAACGGAGTCAGTTCAGCAATGGTTGGTGCGAATGCCACGCGTTGGTGGATCACGCAGTTTAGTCCCGTCTCGACCGCCACCTCCAAGTGTTGCCGAAAGATGGCGATTTGCTTGGCCTTGTAGCGCTCGTCATCAGCGGCGGTGAAACCTTCCTTGGCGCTCGGCAGGCGATAGTGGTCGAGCCCGGTCTCACCCAGTGCGACCACTTTCGGGTGCTGGGCCAGTGCGCGAAGGGCGGGACGGATCTCGTCCGGCGCGTCCAGCACATAAGCGGGATGCCATCCAGCCACCGCGTAAACATCGGGATATTGTTCCGCCAGCGCAATCGCCCGCCGGCTGCTTTCAAGATCGGTGCCGGTGGAAATGATTTTGGCAATCCCGGCGGCACGGGCGCGCTCGATAATCTGCGGGAGGTCGCCGGCAAAATCGGGAAAATCCAAGTGCGCGTGCGTGTCAAAGAATACGGCCATAATTAATCCAACGCGGCGGTTAGCCCGGCGTTTTTTTCGCGTTCGGGAGTGGACAAGTCATGGAACACGCGAAACAAGTTGCCATCCGGATCCACGGCGGTGAACTCGTGCAAGCCCCACGGCTTCGACTCCGGCGCGGATATCATTTTGGCCTCGCTGGCTTTCCAAATACGGTACAACTCGTCCACGTCCTCTTTGCTGTCCAAGTTCAACCAAGTGAGTGTCGGACCGCAATTGCCGTATCCTTTTCTGAATGCTTGGTTCGCCAGAAATATACGGCAGTCGCCCTTCGAGATGCCTGCAAGGCCGAGTTCTTCATTGCTCCAATCCAGAGTAAAACCAAGATTGCGCTGATAGTAATGTGCCGCTCGGTTGAGATCGCTCACCGGGATCTCAGGAACCGCACCGGGAAATTCGGATTTCATAATAATTTTTTAAACGCGGTCGCCGCTGCCGGAGTCTCAGGATTTGAGCCGGCTGGCCAAGCGCCCCGACGCGTCCCGGTTGGCGACGCACGGGCCCCTCCGGACGACCTGTCGATGACTTCCAGCAAATCCTTGCGGTTCAATATGTTTTGGGATTCGATCGAACGTCCGTTCGGGTCCCGTTGGCGGCTGTTTTGCCATTGACAGCGCGCGACAATCAATGCGAAACAGATGCAGCCATTGATAGTCTTTGACAGGATTATTGTGGCTCGCGACCGCTCCCGACTTGGCGACGCGTGGTCGTGGCGCGGCTAAACAAAAGTTTAACGAAGCAGACATTCAGGTTTTATGGCAGGACCGAACACCGTTTTTCACGCAAGCGTCGAGGGCGCGCAACATGGCGCAAAGAGCTTGGCGGATTTCCTCGCATACGCGAAAAAGTCGGGCGCGGACGGTGCCCAGCCGTCGAACTACATGCTGCAATCGGACAAGGGTTTCAAGAGTGCCAAGGAGATCAAGCAGACTTTCGCCAAGGCGAAGATGAAGCTGGACGGCATCTCCGCGCATTGCCCGTTTTGGGTTCATACCACCGCGTGGACTGGCAGCCCGACGATTCGCCCTTTTATTCCCGGTGACGTGGCCAAGAAATCCGCGAAGGAGATCGAGGCGTGGGCCGAGGACTATTTGCTCCGGTTGCTCGATCTCTGCGCGGAGTTGGGCATCAAGATTGTCCCGATGTTTTGGGGCGCGGCCTACGGCTGGGAAGTGGCGGGCGGTTACCCGTGGGGTTTCTGGAAGGGTGGCGACTACGATTTGATCAAAGAAGGCAACGAGCGTTTTGCGTCCAAGACGGCAAAGATCCGCAAGCACGCCAATTCGCTCGGAATTTATCTCGCGCACGAGATTCATCCGGGCACGGCGGCGATGACTGCCGATGACTTTCTCCAACTGGTCGCGGCCTGCGATGGCGACAAATGCCTGACCGTCAATGCCGATCCCTCCCACTGCTGGGAAGGCGAGTGCTGGGAGAGCCGCTTCCGCAAGGTCGCGGACCGCGTCTATGCCTGTCACGTGAAGAATTTCGTAATTCGTTGCGGAGTTGCGTTGCGCAAGATGGACCCCGACTGGGCGGGCCGCGCGATGCAGTTCACCGACTTGGCGACTGGTGATATCAACCTCACCCGTTACGTGGAGATGCTGGTGAATATCGGTTACCCCCAGCGTTATTGCTCAATTATGGGCACCAAGACGGCGCCGCTGATTGTCGAGGCCGAGAGCGCTTATCGCGATCTCGATGCCACAAGCGCCAACGGCATCCAATACGTCCGGGACAACCTTTGCTTCCCCTTGGCTGCCGGATCGTTCGAGGATGGGATGGGAGCCTAATTAGGAAAACTCTTCCGAATGCAACGGGCATGACTTGGGTCATGCCCGTTTTGCTTTTAGGAGGGAAAGGGGGAAAGGGAAGCGGCTGCAAAAATCAATCAGACGCGATTCTGCGAAGGAGTTGGAGGCGCAACCGGCGCCGTGGAATTCAGAACGGATTGCACGACAGTGACCAGTTCATCACCGGTGAACGGCTTCGGAAGCACTTTGGCCGCTCCAAACCTCGCCGCGAGCTGCAAATAATCTTGGGGGCCGCAACGACCGCCGCCCGAGGTTGCGATGATTGGAATGGTGGGGTGTGCGCGCCGCAAGCGCGTGATCGTCTCTAATCCCTCCATGTCCGGCATGATCAGGTCGGTAAAGATGAGTTCCGGTGGATGCGAACGAACCTTTTCCAATGCCTCTTTGCCATTGGAAGCGCACTCGACTTGGTGTCCATGCCGGGCCAAAATTTTGGCGACCACCTCCCGCATCGATTCCTCATCATCCACGACTAATATACGACTCATCGCAACGGGTCCGTAAGCAACTGGCACGCCAATCTCAACTCTGTGCGGGCAATTGGATTCCAATTGTAATGAAAAAAGCAATTATTTGATTATAAAACACGACAACTTTTTCCGTTTTTCGACATTGTCAATTTGCAAAATTCTCAATCGGACCCGGCATCAAGGGGTCAAAACCAGCTTTCCCGCCAAGATGCTTTTTTTGCCAACGGTGTTCTCCTCCTGCAGACGGTGGGCTTGGGCAGCCTCGGCCAACGGCATTACACGGTCAATTTGCGGTTTGAGCTTACCGTCTGCCATCCAACGATTTATGTCCGCGCCACAAGCCCTTTGTTCGTCCGTCGAGTAAGTGAACATGGCGAACCCATGTAGGGAGCAACCCTTCACATAAAACGGGCCGACCGGGAACACCGGCTTGGCGTCCCGCCCAGCCATGACGATCATTCGCCCTCGAGGCGCGAGCA
>CAZMLP010000448.1:0-3731 GCA_964566745.1 uncultured Verrucomicrobiota bacterium
TATCTGCCGACGAAACGCGCGCTCACCGTCGATCTTGGCAAAATCTCAGGCGCAACGGTGATAGCGAGCTGGTTCAACCCGCGCACCGGAGAAACCACCCCCGCCGGCACCCTCGCTGAAAAGTCGCGCCGATCCTTCGAGCCACCTGCCGATGGTGACTGGGTGCTGATGCTCGAGGACGCTGACAGGAAACCCGCAGGCAGACTTTCCAAACCATGACCGCCGCATTGCGAATCGCGTTCCTTGCCCTTGTGCTGACCGCCCCCTCGCCGGCTGCGGAGCCAGCGGCTACGACCTACTTTGAGCTGCGGCTCTACACTGTCACCTCGAACAAGCTGGAGGGCGTGCTGGAACGCTTTCGCGAAACCGTGGAGCCGGTGCGGCAGAAGCATGGCATCCAGACCGCGGGTTACTGGTCCGCGCTCGGAACCACGAACGGCGGCATGTTCGCGTATCTGTTGAAGGCGACGAGCAGGGAGACGTTGCAGAAGCAGGAGCAGGAATTTGGGGCGGACGCGCAATTCAAGGAGGGCTACGCGGCCTCGACCAGGAAACACGGCAAGACCGTGGACGAGATAGTGACGCTGCCGCTCACCGCGGATGCGAAGGCGAAGTATGATTTCACCACGAGCGCGAAGCCGCGCGCATTTGATTTGCGCGTTTACTCGGTGCTGCCCGGCAAGCTGGACGCCTTCCGCAACCGCTGGCGCGATCGCGCAGTTCCCATTTACGAGCGGCACGGACTGCATAGCATTGGCTGGTGGGTGGCGGAGACGCGGGATGCCGAGGGTCACGATCAGTTCATTTGCCTGCTTGCCGGTGCCAGCATCGAGGCGATCCAGAAATCCATCGCCGCCTTTCACCAGGACGCCGAGTGGCGGCGGGTAGAGAATGAAACCGAGCAGGATGGAAAACTGCGCGGAAACGTGACGGCGTATAAACTCCTCGCCACCGATTTTTCCAAACTGCAATGAAATCCATAAGCCTGGCCCTTCTGTTCACCTTCGCCCCCGCCGCCGGAGCCTTTGCCCAATCCGCCGATTGGCAGAACGTCATCTGGCGCGAACCGCAGGTGCGCTATCTGCTGGCCGACATGACGCTCGGCGGCAATTCAAAGCTCTATCGCGACTACGCTGCAACTGAGCGCGACCCTGATTCGCGTGAAGCCATCCGGCTGTGGGACGCGGGGGCCCGGGTGGTGAACACAAATGAGTTCGAGCGCCGCTGGGTAACCAACCGGTTCGGCAAGGATGGTCGCGTGATGCGCGTGGTGCAGCGCGGGTCGAACCGCACAATCGCGGGACACGAGGTGTTGCTGACCAGTGATACGGGATTCAGCACCAGTGCGATGCGACTCGTCCTGCTCCATCTGAGCCTGGGCGAAATGCCCGGAAAATACGCCGCACGGACCAACGAGCCGGCGGTTGCCGAGGCTTTGCGCCGGTGGGCCGCGGGATGCCGTGTGGTAAACACGAACTGGTTCGAATCGCACGGCACTTTAGTCTCTGGCCTGCCTCAGTCAGCGAAGCCTTTGCTTTGCTATCGCGGGACCCGCTCTCCCGCCGACGCTTCGCAAGTGACACTCAACTCCGACGCGGCCTACCCTGAAACGAACGTTCGCTATTTCCTCGCGGACATGATGCTTGGCGGCTCCCGGGATTTCTACCACCGCACTGCGGAGGTCGCCCACGAGATGGGGTGCCAGGAAGCCGTGGTGCGTTTCGACGCGGGGGTCAAGATCCTCAATCTCGACCAGTTCGAGCGCAAGAAAGTGGAAGGGAAAGTGCTCATCACCCGCAAAGGTTCCGACGAGCGAATTAGCGGAATGCTTGTCAAACTCAGCACGGATTGACCCGCCAGAGCAATAAAGATGAAGACCTCGACTCCTTACTTGCCCCGCCGCCCAGCCTGCTTGGGCCTCAACTCACCCTGTCTGGCCATTGCCGTTGCCCTGATGGCGGTCACCGGCTCGCTTCGCGCCGAGAACTGGCCGCAATTTCGCGGGCCCACCGGCCTGAGCGTCTCCAGTGAGCGCGGCCTGCCGTTGAAATGGAGCGCGACCGAGAACGTTGCCTGGCAAACCGAACTTCCCGGCGAGTCGTGGTCGTCGCCGGTGGTCTGGGAGGGGCGGGTGTTTGTCACCACGGCGACGGACGGAGGCGAATCCTGCCGCGTGCTGTTGCTGGATCGGACAACCGGGCAAATTCTCTGGAACCAGGAAGTTTTCAAGCAAGTCCCGCGCCGCAAGGAAGGCCGCAACACTTACGCCACGCCCACGCCCGCCACAGATGGCGACCGGGTCTATGCCTGCTTCGGCGACGGGAGCTTTGCCGCGCTAAACTTCGCCGGAGAAGTCGTATGGACGAATCGTGATTTTAAGTTCTACGGCCAGCACGGACTGGGTTCGTCGCCCGTCCTCTATCACGGCTTGCTCATCATGGCGCGCGACGGCAGCAGCGAAGGCGAGGACAAGAAGCTCGGCTGGCAGACGCCGTGGGACCAGTCCCGCGTTCTCGCGCTCGACACGAAGACCGGTCGGGTACGCTGGCAGGGCAAGCGCGGCCTGTCGCGCATTTCGCACGGCGCGCCGGTAATTTGGGAACACGACGGCAAGGCGGAGGTCGTCAGTGAAGCCGGCGATGTCGTGCAGGGTTTCGATGTGCAGACGGGCGAGCGGCTTTGGTCAAATGAAGTCATTGGCGAAGGCAAGGTGCCGTCCACTGTGATTGGCGGCGGGCTGGTATTCACCGCCGGCGGCTGGGGCGGCAAGGAGACGATCAAGGCATTCAAGCTCGGCGGCAAAGGGGATCAAAAAGAGTCGCAACTCGTCTGGGAGCAGAAAAAGGGCATGCCGAAAGTGCCGTCAATGGTCTATGTAAAACCGCATCTCTTCGCCGTCACCGATGGTGGCGTGGCCACCTGCCTGAAGGCTGACACCGGCGAATTGGTCTGGCAGGAACGCGTGGGCGGCAACTTCTCCGCGACGCCGGTGGCGGCGGAGGGGCGCATCTACCTTCCCGGCGACAACGGTGAGACGACGGTCATCGAGGCCGGCCCGGGGTTCAAAGTGCTGGCAAGAAACCCGCTCGGTGAAAAAGTGCAGGCGTCAATGGCCGTCTCGCAGGGGCAATTGTTCATTCGCACGGAGAGGCACCTGTTCTGCATCGGCGGTGCTTCTGCATCGGCGGCGGCGAATTCAGTTCTTCCGGGCCTGGTCGCTCATTGGAAATTCGACGAGGCGTCCGGCGCGCAAGTCATCGACAGCTCCGGCGGCGGGCATGATGGAAAGTTGCTGGGGGCCGTCCGCGCGGCCGGCCGATCCGGCGGTGCCATCGAGTGCAGGCAGGATGCCCTGGTTGAAGTGCCGCACGCCGCCGCTCTGGATGGCTTCAAAAACGGCATGACCGTCTCCGCTTGGGTGAAGCGCGACGCGGATGCGACGTGGAACATGATCCTCTCCCGGGAGATCAAGGATGGACCGTCGGAATATTTCGGCCTCGCCGTGGTCAGGCACAAGGCCCTGTTCTCCGTGGATGGCGACGGCGCCCACTATCAGAACATCAAAGCCGACGAGGACCTGCCCGTCGGCGAATGGATTCACCTGGCCGGCACGTATGACTGCCGCGAGTTCAAACTTTACGTCAACGGGCGGCTCGCAAAGTCCGCGCCCTACGCGGTGCCGTTCCGGTTCGCGGACACGAACCCGCTGATCATTGGCGGCAACACCAACA
>CAZMLP010000449.1:0-1979 GCA_964566745.1 uncultured Verrucomicrobiota bacterium
TCCCGAGTGGCAAATTCAATGTCTGCTTGAACTGGTCCACCTGAGTTTGGAAATCCTGGACGGCGACGACATAGCGGTTCTTCGCGCTTAACTCGTCCTGCCGCGCCTGGTCCACTTGAATTTCCGGCAGGCGGTCCCGGCCCAGCGCCTCGGCGCGCTCCCGCGCCTGCACGAGCGTCTGGTAGTTGTTATACTCGTTGCGGACGATGTCCTTTTGCTGCAACAGGCGGTAGTAAGTGGAAATGATCCCGAGCGCGAAGGTGTTTTGGTAACGGCTGAAACCGCGGATCGCGTACACCACGTTTCGCTCGGACTGGGTGAGGTTCTCCGTGGCAATCTCGGTCCCGGCGCCGCGCAACAACGGCTGGACGAGATTCATGGAAATGGTGGTGACCGCCGAGCGGCGCGGGTCGCCCGTGTAATAACGCATCAAGTCATTGACAATGTTCAACCCGATGCTGCCGCCGGTTTTGAGGGCTTGAGTCACGCCGGCCCGGGAATTCAAGTTGCCGACGCGGTCGCCATTCACGTCGCGAGCCAGGGAACCGGTCAATCCCGCGAAAATATGCGGACGGAAATTGTAACGCTCGGTGGTGAGCGCCAGTGCCGTGAGATAGAGGCTTTCTTTTTGGAGTTGGTAATCGCGGCTGTTCTCGACCGCGAACTTGAGCGCCTCGCTCAGGCTCGGTTTCAATTCACCGGTTTGCAGGCGGTCTTGCTGGATTTCGCCGCTTCTGATGGTCAGCGGGTCGCGCTTGGAATACCGCGTGTCGATGGTGAACTCGTTGGTCTTTCCCAGGGTCTTCTTCTCCTTCTGGCCCAGGATGCCGTACACCTCCCTGTCCGCCGACTGGCGGTAGTGCCGGGCGGTGCATCCGGTGAGGAACAAGGTTACGAGCAAACAACAGCCCGCCAAATTGCGCGGTCCAATCAACATTACAAATCAAGTATCGGTCTGCGTGACAATCATCTGGAGGATCGAACGCCCAGTTTGCGCCGCCGGGCAAAGGCGGGACAAGGCCATTTTTCAGTCCTCAATGCCTTTTTTGGCGAGGAGCGCGATTCAGACGCCCGCACGAACAGGTCTATTCAAGAATTTGCCCGAAATCCAAAGCGAGCGGATGTCTTGCGAACAAATCTGCAGCCCTCAATGCCATCCATCCGTCTTGACCTTTCTCCAGACTCAAGGAATCATCGAAAGGTCTTTATTCCACAATTGTATCTAATGAAGCGCGCCACGGCTTTTATGGATGCCTTGACCGAGGCGGGGCTTGGGAGCCGGAAGAGAGATTGTCCAGAGTATCGTCGCCCGCGACGTTCGGCGGGTTTCACTCTCATCGAACTTTTGGTGGTCATCGCGATCATCGCGATTCTGGCGGGGCTTTTGCTGCCGGCCATGAGCCAGGCGAAGGCCTCCGCGCTTTCCGCGAAGTGCCGGGGAAACCTCCGACAATTGGGCCTAGGCATGGCGCTCTATGTCTCGGAATATGGCGCGTATCCCTTGTCTGACACGGCCTGGCAGCCAGGCGAGTTGGTCAAATGGCATGACTTTCTGAACCGGGTTATCGGCCCGGCGGACCAGCCGCTCCAAGGCAAAGCCGGATTTTCCGGCGTGTTTGTTTGCCCGGCGCGCCGGGCAGTCTCCCGGAGTTACGCGTTTGGATACAATCCCAGCTACGGTTACAACGCGTTTGGCTCAGGCGGCGGCGGTTTGGGCGGCCGGTTAATCGACCCCGGGCGGCTGGGAGAACCGCCACTCCAAATGCCAACTCGCGAGGCGGAGGTGAAATCCCCGGTGAACATGCTGGCGCTGGGGGACGGGTTCACCGGCATGAAGTCAGCGGTCACTCCTTCGGGACAGGGATATTCGGTGGCGGGAGGCGCATTTATGGAAACGGAGTATCTTGGTCGAACCGCCTACATGGAGGGAGACGCGGCAGCGGACTTGGCAGGGCAAACGGCGGCGGCGCGCAAGCGGC
>CAZMLP010000450.1:0-2978 GCA_964566745.1 uncultured Verrucomicrobiota bacterium
CGAACACATGTTGTTGACCGACGAACAGCAAGAGAAACACGCCGAGTTCCGGAAGTTTGCCGGTGCGCACGTGGAGCCATTTGCCACGGACTGGGACCGGTCACAAGAAATTCCCGCTGGCGCGGTCTCCCAATTGGCCCAGGCGGGTTATCTCGGCCCGTGCATTCCCCTCGAGTACGGCGGCAAGGGATGGGATGTTGTCACTTTCGGATTGCTGAACGAGGCGCTCGGGCGGACCGATTCCGCCTTCACTGGCATTCTGACGGTTCAGTCGATGATCTCCTCCGCGTTGCTAAAGTGGGGATCGGCCGCGCAACGGGAGAGGTGGCTACCGCCCCTCGCCCGCGGTGAATTGCTCGGCGCGTTTGCCTTGACCGAGCCTGGCGCCGGCAGCGACCTGCAAGCGATGACCACCGAGTTCCGGATCGCCGGCCAAAGCGGCGATTTGGTTTTGACCGGCGAGAAAAAGTGGATCACTTCCGGGCAAACGGCGGGGCTGTTCTTGGTTTTTGGAAAGCTGGAGGGGAAACCGTTGGCCTGTTTGGTGCCACGCGACAGCGAGGGTTTTGAGATCGAGCCGATCAAGGACCTCATGGGGTTCCGCGCGGCCGGCCTGGCGCGATTGCGGTTTCGGAACGTGGCCATTCCCGCCGCCAACGTGGTCGGCAAGCCCGGCTTTGCCTTGTCGCACGTCGCCCCGGTCGGTCTCCATTATGGAAGGCTGAGCACCGCTTGCTCGGCGCTGGGTTTGCTCCGGGCCTGCGTGGAGGAAAGCAGCGGACACGCGGGGGCGCGCAAAGCACGCGGCATGCGGGTGGGGGATTTTGGGATGATCCAGTCCATGATTGCCCGGATGGGCGCGGATTTGGAGGCGGCGCGGCTGCTTTGCTGGAGCGCCTGCCAGGCGGAGCAAGAGCATCTGCCGGAGGCGTACCATCGCGCATTTATCGCCAAGTATTTCACATCGCGCGCGGTGGTGCGCGCGGCGGCGGACGCCGTCCAGATTCTCGGCGCCGCCGGTTGCCACGAATCCTCGCCCGTGGCGCGTTGTTATCGCGGGGCGAAGATCATGGAAATCATTGAAGGGACCACGCAAGTGCATGAGGTGGTTCTTGCCCAAGGTTTCATCCACGAGGCCCTGCGAAGGCGGGCCCGGCAACCCGTCCCGGCGCCGGATTCGAAAATAGCCACCAACTCGAAGGCCTAAAGACGTGCCCATGCCTCCGACACTTGAAACCGGGATTGACCCGATTGCGTTGGCCAATCGCACGAGCCGGGAGTTCCCTGATCAGGTCACTCTTCACGAGCTGTTTGAGACGCGGGTCCGGCAGCATCCGACTCGACCCGCCCTGTTTTGCGATCACGACAAATACTGGGGTGTTCCGTCGCTCAGTTATGCCGGGTTAAACGCGCGGGCAAACCAGGTCGCCCGCAGGTTGCGCGAGGCGGGAGTGGCCCGGGGCCAGATCATCGGGATCATGACGGAACGGTCGTTCGCCATGATCATTGGCATCTACGCCATTCTCAAGGCAGGAGCAGCTTATTTGCCGCTTTCCCCGGATGACCCGCCGGACCGGCTGGCGTACACTTTGACGAATGCCGGAGTGAAGCTACTGCTGGTCCACACCGCGACGATGGCGAAGGCACCGCTGGGCATGGCAGTCCTTCATCTGGAACAACCGGAAACCTACACGGGACCGGATAACGATTCCAAAGATCACGGCCAGCCCGCCGATCTCGCCTACGTCATTTACACCTCCGGATCGACGGGAAAACCCAAAGGGGTAATGATCGAGCACCGCTCGGTCGTCAACCGTCTTCACTGGATGCAGAGCGCCTACCCGATCAATCAGCGCGATGTGCTGCTGCAAAAGACCTCCTACTGTTTTGACGTCTCGGTGTGGGAGTTGTTTTGGTGGGCGCTGGAGGGAGCCGCGCTTTGCTTGCTGGCGCCCCGCGCGGAGAGATTTCCACAGGTGCTGATTGAGACGATTCGCAAGCATCGCGTGAGCGTGCTGCACTTCGTGCCGTCCATGCTGAACGTGTTTCTGGAGTATTTGGACGGCCGGCCCGGCAAGGTAACGCCAGCGCTCGACTCGTTGCGCCGGGTGTTCGCGAGCGGGGAGGCTTTGAATCCCGCCCATGCGCGGAAATTCAACGAGATCATCGGAGGTCCGACGGGCGCCCGTCTTACCAATTTATATGGTCCCACCGAGGTGACCGTTGACGCGACCTATTATGATTGTCCGGCGGAAGGCGAAATTGAACGGGTTCCCATTGGCCGCCCCATCCAGAACATACGTGCCTATATCCTTTGCGATGGAAGACAGGCGTCGGTGGGTGAAGAGGGGGAATTGTGCCTGGCCGGCATTGGTGTCGCCCGGGGATATCTGAACAACCCGCAACTGACGAGGGAGCGATTTCTGGAGCACAGCGCCGTGCCAGGCGAGCGGATCTATCGCACAGGGGACTTGGCCCGCTGGCTGCCGGATGGCAATATCGAGTATTTGGGCCGCGAGGACCATCAAGTGAAGATTCGCGGATTGCGAATCGAACTGGGCGAGATCGAGACCAACATCCTCGGATTCCCCGGAATCGCCGACTGTGTCGCCACCACGAAAAAGTTTTCGGAAAGCATCGTCATGATCGTCGCTTACCTGGTTTGCAAGCAGCCAGTCGATCTGGATGCTCTCAAAAAGCATCTGCACCGTTATCTGCCTAATTACATGGTGCCCGGCCATTTTGAGCGAATCGACAGTCTGCCGCTGAATTCCAATGGCAAAGTGGATCGCAGGGTGTTGCCGGAACCGGTCATCCGAGCGGGAGGCGCCTGATTGAATGAGTGACGAGTTTGACATCGCCATTGTCGGCATGGCCGGCCGGTTTCCGGGCGCGCGGAACCTGGAGGAGTTCTGGCGAAATCTGGTCGATGGCGTGGAGTCAATCACGCGCCTTTCCGACGAGGAGATGATCGAGGC
>CAZMLP010000451.1:0-3894 GCA_964566745.1 uncultured Verrucomicrobiota bacterium
TGCCGGCCGCTCGCCTCGACCGCGTTCATTGGGCTCAAATTCCCTGCCCTCGCGCGGTTTCAAACCAAGGGTGGAGAAATAGGCGTCGGAGACATATTCCACTTGAAACGGGCGGCTCGAGCCGGGTCCGTTCGTGGCGTCACTCTCCGTTTGGAAGCGTTCCGTCCACCCGCCTCCAACCATCAGTGAACGCGAGGTCATGGCCACGCCGGAAAACTCAGGCTTAATCCGCAATTCCCGGAGAAAACGTTGATAAAAGGCGACCCGATCCGGCTGGGTCGGGTAGCCGAATTCCAGGTTGAGCCGCCCGGCCATGACCGAGTCCGTGCGAAAACCAAAGTCCAGCGCGGCGTGTTTGCGGATGGATTTAACCTGAAGTAGCGAGGCGACGAGCAATGCGCACGTCAGGCCAATCTGGGCAATCACCAGGCCATGCCCCATGCGGGCCACGTGGCGGTTACTCTGGCCGTGCAAGCTCTGCCGGAGGACGGTCATGGCGTCCATGCGCGACGCGAACAGCGCGGGCAGCAGGCTGGAGGCAAGCACCCCGCCAGCGGTGGCCACCAAGGTGAACGCGAGGACGTTCCAGTCGATGCTCGTGATCACCCAATCCGGCATCGCGGCAAAACGGATCTGCCCGAGCGCGGCGCGGCAGAGCCGGATGGTCCAATGGGTCAATGCCACGCCAATCGCGCTGCCTGCCACGACCAGCACCACGCCTTCCGTCAGCATCTGGCGGAGCAACCGGGCACGCGGGGCGCCCAGCGCGCCACGAGTCGCCAGTTCGCGCATCCGGGCGGACACGCGCACGAATTGGAGATTCATCAAGTTGAGGCACGCGATCAACAAAACCGCCACCGCCGCCGCGAGCAGGGCCTCCAAAGTGCCGCGCATGCCCGCCAGCAGGCGGCCTTCCAACGGCTCAACGCGCGCGGCCGTGAACCGGCGATAATTGTCTGGAAACCTGTCAGCCATCCGCCCTGTGATGCCGCCAAAATCGGCGGTTGCTTGCGCGACCGTCATGCCCGGTTTCAGCCGCGCCAGCACCGTGACGTTCCGGCCGAGCGGGAAATCAGGAGAAACACTCGCCGGCATGGGCGACCAGATCTGCTGTTGCTCGGGAAAACTGAAGCCGGGCGGCATCACTCCAATCACGGTGGCGATCTTGCCCTCAAAACGAAGCGTTCGCCCCGCGACGTCCGCCCGCCCGCCGAAGTCGCGCTGCCACATCAGGTGGCTGATCATGACCACCGGCTCCGCGCCGGGCCGGTCGTCTGTCTCTGAGAACCCGCGTCCCAGCAAGGGGGCAACTCCGAGCACGGGAAAATAATCATGGGTGACAAACGCGCCACTCACCGGCCGGGGAACTCCCTCCACCACCACATTCAACCAGCGGTAGGTGTCGCACGCCGCCAGCTTTTGGCAAGTGCGCTGGTGACGTTGCCACTCCACAAAAATCTCGAAGGCCGGCCAGGTGTCATTGTCTGGCGCGCCAGCCGGGTCGTGAAGGGCGACGTTCACCAGCCGGCCTGCGTCGGGAAACGGCAGGCCCCGCAACAACACGCCGTTGAACAGGGTGAATTGCGTGGTCACCGCGCAAATCCCCACGGCCAAGGCGAGCGTGGCCACGACGGTAAAACCGGGATTTTTGCGCAGTTGGCGAATGCCAAAGCGGAGGTCCTGACAAAGGTCCTCGAACCATCGCGTTCCCCGCTGGTCGCGACATTGCTCCTGGATCGAGTCGGCCCGGCCAAATTCCTTTCGCGCGGCGCGGCTCGCCTCCTCTGGATTCATCCCTGCCGCAAGGTTCGCCCTGGTCTGCAACTCGACATGCCCGCGCATCTCCTCCTCCATCTCGGCATCCAGCCTCTTCTTGTCGAGGAAAGCGCTAATCCGATTTTGAATTCTTTGGAGAAAATACACGGTGGCTCCCTATTCGGCTCTCAACGCTTCCAAAGGGCTTAATCGTGCGGCGCGTCGCGCCGGCAGCCAGCACGCGAGGAACGCGATTCCGGTGAGCAGCCCAGAAACGCCGACAAACGTCAGTGTGTCGGTGGCCTCAATTCCGTATAGCAACGTTCGCATCAGGCGCGTCAAGCCCGCCGCCGCGGCAATGCCAATGATCACCCCGATTCCCGCCAGGCGCATCCCTCCGCGCAGCACCAAAGCCAGCACGTTGCCCCGGCTGGCGCCCAACGCCATGCGGATGCCGATCTCGCGCGTCCGTTGCGAAACCGCGTAAGCGATCACGCCATAAAGGCCAATGGCGGCGAGCGACAGCGACGCTCCGGCGAACCCGCCTAGCAACCACAACACAAACCGGCGTTGCGCCATTGAGCTCGCGAGTGCCGCCTCCATCGTTCGGACGTTCGCCACCGGCTGTTCGGAATCAATCTCGCGAATGGCTTGGAGCACGCCCGCCGCCAAACTGAGCGGCGAGCCAGTGGTGCGGATCACCAAGTTCCCATCGTTCCCCATGAAACTATACGACCGCGGACGGTAAACACATGGTTTTACGTCCTCCCCCAAACCGTGCTGCCGCACGTCACCGACCACGCCAACGATCTCCCAGCCCTCGTCAATCTTACCGGTGAAAACCTCCAGATGAATTCGCTGCCCCACCGGGTCTTGATTCGGAAAATGCTGGCGGGCCAGCGTCTCATTAACGACGACGACGCGAGGCGAACCGACCTTGTCCCGCGCGTCAAAGAACCGGCCCTTTCGCAGCGGAATTCCAGCGGCGCGAAAATAATCCGGGGTGCAGAAATCGAAATCCGTGTTCATTCCCGGCCCAGCCGGTTGCGGCCGGCCAATGACGGTAAACGTGGTGTCCGGCGACCAGCCCGCGACCGGCCTCACACCGGTCAGCCCGGCTGCCTCGACGCCCGGCAGCGCGGAAATCCGTTCCAATAAGCGCAAAAAGAATTCAGTGCCCCGCTCAACATTCGGATATTTCTTCTCCGGTAGTGTCAATTCCGCCGTCAGCGTGTTGCGCGAATTGATTCCGGAAGGGATATTGCAGAGACGCACGAAACTATTGAGCAGCAAACCGGCGCCGATCAGCAGAACCAGCGACAGCGCCACCTCGGCAACAATCAATCCGCCACGAACCCGGTTGCGCGAGCCGACGCCGACGGTGCGCGTCCCGTCCTTCAGCATGTCATTGAGGTTCACTCGCGAGGTTTGCATCGCCGGCACGAGTCCAAACGCCGCTCCGGCGATCAGCGAGACCAGCGCCGTGAACCCCAGCACGCAAAGGTCCAGGCCAACCTCATCCACGCGCGGCAGGTTCACACCCCTCAAATTTTTGACCGCATGGACACTCCAAAATGCCAGCAACAATCCCAGCGCCGCCCCCGCCAGGGACAGCAGCACGCTCTCAGTCAGCAACTGCCGGATCACCCGCCAACGGCTCGCTCCCAATGCAGCGCGAACGGCCATTTCCCTTTGGCGGCTCGCAGCCTTGGCGAGGAGCAGGTTGGCGACGTTGCAGCAAGCAATCAGCAGCACGCATCCCACGGCACAAAACAGCACCAACAGGGTTGGCTTGACCTGCCCCGTGACCTCCTCGTGCATCGGCACCAGCGTTACGCCCCAGTCTTTTTTATAGACCGGATACAAAGGTCGCAGCCGCTTCGCAATCGCGGACAATTCCGCTTGGGCCGCCCCGATGGTCTCGCCCGGCTTCAAACGACCAAAGACCTGAATCCAGTGGGTGCCCCGCTGGTTGACATCGTCGCCGGTGAAGCCCCTCGGAATGACGAAGTCTCCTTTTTGCCAGAGCGGAAATCCGGAAGGCAGAACGCCGACCACTGCGTAATCCTGGTTGTTGAGCTGGATGTTCTTACCAATGATCCCGGCGTCACCGCCAAACCGACGCTTCCAAAAGCCGTG
>CAZMLP010000452.1:0-4008 GCA_964566745.1 uncultured Verrucomicrobiota bacterium
GCCGCCGCGCTCAGCGACGACATGCGCCCGTGAAAAGGATCGGACGGGTCACGAATAAACAACTCGTCGATTCCACGGCTCCAACCCAAAATCCAGCCGCACAAGGTCAGCAACCCAAGCAACGCGACCAGGAACCCCAAGACCTGGCCCGCCCGGTGACGCCGCCGCGCGCCTGTCCCGTCCATCAACCCCAGCGCGAGGCTGGCCAGCAACAGGCCGATCGCCGCGTTGGGCTTCATTTCCACCGATCCGGGCAGGAGCCGCCTCATCCACGGCACCGCCAGGATCGTTCCTGCCAGGCCCAGAAAGGCGAGGCATGCGCACAAGGCGGCCGCCACACGAGACATCGTTAGGCGGAAACGGCTGGAGCCGGCGACGTCCATGAAAAAATATGTTTCAGCAACCCATGCGCGAACCAGGGATCGTGACTGGATTATGCTTTCTAAATCAGGAGCCGAACCCGGGCCTTAGCCCGCGCGATCTTGCCCTGGGTAGCCCGTCCCGTCCGCAAATCACGGGCTGCTAAATGATTGTTTGGGAGCCAGGCATGGATCACGCAACAAGCCGGCACGGCCATCCATTGGACTATTTATATGTTATGGCAAGATGCCGTCATTCTGACAGGAAAAAATTTCTCTTTTCGCCGCGCCTTTTCGGGGTTGCGAGGGAATTGAAGGATCATTACCCGGCTAACAGAGAACGGCTGGCTGCCCCGGCTTTGGGACGCGGCATGAATTGGTCTTAATCCTGGAAGCGATCGGGGATTTGCCGTGCGCGGCGCTTGTCGTTGCCCCGCGCGTGAACCGCCGGGTTGCGCCCGGCACGGCGGGGGCTTTACCCTCGCGCCGGATGTCCAATCCGTATTTCAGGCCCGGCGCGCAACGCGCGGCGCGGGTCAATGACTTGTTCGGCGCGATTGCCTCGCGCTATGACCTGCTCAATGACCTCCAGTGCTTTGGCATGCACCGGTTCTGGAAGCGGCGGCTGGTTCGCATTTCCGGCGCGCGACCGGGGGTCCAAGCCCTCGATCTTTGCTGTGGCACGGGAGACATTGCGCAAGCGCTCGAGCGCGCGGGCGCGGCAGTGACCGGCCTCGATTTCAGCGGACCGATGCTCGAGGTCGCCGCCCGCCGGTTCGCGCGCGCCCGGAAAGAAAGCGCGACCACGTCGTCGTTGGTTCGCGGAGACGCGCAGGCGTTGCCCTTTGCAGACGGCCAATTTGATGTGGTGACGGTTGGTTACGGTTTGCGGAACCTGGCAAGTTTTGAGCGCGGACTGGCCGAGATGCGTCGCGTGGCGCGGCCCGGGGGACGCCTGCTGGTTCTGGATTTCGGCAAACCGGCAAACCGGCTCTGGCGCGAAATTTATTTTGGCTACCTGGGCGTGATGGTGCCGCTGTTTGGAAGGCTTTTCGCGCGCAACGCGGCCGCGTACGCGTATATCCTGGAATCGTTAAAGCACTACCCGGCGCAAGCAGGCGTGGCCAAAACCATGCGGGAATTGGGCTGCGCGAACGTGCGCATCCACAACTTTTTTGGGGGCGCCATGAGCATCAACTATGGCGAGAAAGGGTAGCGGCCAGATTCCTCCGCCGGAGACAAATCCCAACCACTCCGCTCGCGCCGGCGAAGAGTAGCGCGGTCATGGCAGGTTCAGGAACGGTCGAAAGGTGGACTGCATTGTCCAGAAATTGAAGGGCTTGGGCGTCCCCCGTCGTGGTGATGCGCTGGCTCAAGCCTTGCTGTGTATAGATCAAGGCCCCGGCGCCCACCGAGCGATAGAGAGTAATCCACTCGCCGGGGGTTCCATTGTCGCTGACGCCGGCAAAGGAGCCGATGCTGCCGGTAAACTTGCCATACGCCGACGGACTCCAATTGCTCAAGCCGCTGCTGGTAAGACTGGCGTTAACAGGATGGGCTGGGGAGGTGAGCTGGATCGTGTTTTCGCCGCTGGCGGGATTGCCCGAGTCATAGGTGAATTCCCACGTCAGTTCGTTGCCAAAGGGATAAAGTGAAATCGCCTCCGATCCGAAGCCGGGATTCTGGACGATCACCACGCCGCCCGCGTTCATAAAGCTCGTCAGGGCGGATGCCGAAAGGCCGGGATTGCCGGGTGTTCCGGGACTGTACTGGCTGAAGCCATCCAGCCACACCGCGCTGTAGCCTGCCAGGCTCGTCGTGCCGAAGTCGCCCGACCCCACAAAGGTGCAGGTGAAGCCAAGTGTGTTCAGGGGAGTAGTGAACGCCGGGCTGGACCCATCCATGGAGTTGCCGGAAACGAGAACGGCTTGCGCCCGTCCTGGATTAGGCGAAAACATCGCGAGAATTCCCGGGAAAAGTGCCAGCCACATTCGTCGCATGAATGTGCCGATAACATTTTTCCGGGCGAAACACAACTCTGCGACGTTCTTCCTTCAAGCGCGCGCGATTGAGCCGGGACCAGTTATGGTTTAGGTTTGAGTCCGTCAACCAAATGGACGGGCCGTGAAACCCAAATAATGTCGCGGCGTTGCCTCATGCGAACAGTGCTAATTTTCGCGGCGGTGGTTTTGGCCGGTGTGGCCATCGCGGCCTTGTCGCTGCGATCGCGACCCCTGGCTGGGCCGGCTCCTGTGGCGGTCGCGCCGGTGCCGGAGCCGCCCGAGGATGCACCGCCCGCGCCGCGAGTGGTGTACGAGCGGATTGTTCCGCGTCGCGAGACCGCGCCCCCTGCCCCGGCGCCGAAACCGCCGGTTCATGCGGTGGTTGAGATGCCCAACGATTCGCGTGCCAAAAACTTGTTGGACCGCATGCCCGCCGTCACGCGCGAGAAACTCGCCCAGAAGGAGCAGGACATGTATGAGCGATCCCCTGCCCGGAACACGCCGGAATGCCAGCAGATTCTTGGCCTGCTGGCGCAATCCGGATTTGGCGTCGAGCGCCTGCGCGCCTCGTATAATTGCGCCTTCACGGTAAACAAAGCGAGGGTCGCCGAGCCCGAAAAATATGACCTTGTCCTCGCCCGGGAAACCAAGTTGCTGCAAAAGTTCATGGGGCCGGACCAGGAAGCCCTGGTGGACCGGATTCTCGCGGTGCCAGCCGTCACCCCTTATGACGAGCGACATGGCGCCCCGCCAGTGGAGGCTCGATAGGGCGAGTTAATTAAATCTGTGGCCGTTTTTGGTAGGGACCGGTCGCCGACCGGTCCGGGAACGTCGGAGCGGCAAGATTTGCCAACGGCGCCGCCGAAGGCATATGTCTGTGGCCCCAGATTTGCCCGGACGGCTCAGCGAGCCGTCCCTACCTGGCGCCTGCTTGGCTGTGTTTCCCGGGAGCCCACCCCGTCGCCGCGCGGCTACATATTTATTTAATCTGCAATAGCCAGGGCAGGGCATCTGGTTGGCGGATGCCTTCCTTTCAGATTTGGGATAATTTCCACTTCCAGTCCTGGCAGGAAATTCCAAAAGATTTCCCGTAACTATTCCCCGTTCAAGGCCAAGGAACTTGAATGATGAACGGCAACCTGACGTTTCCCCAATCGCTGGACGTTTTGGCGAATGGTTGAAGCGTCGCGGCGAATCCATTGCAAATCGCCTTGGACAAATCCTTTTGGAGGGCAAGGGTGACGAGGGCGGGCGGTCTTGCCTTCGCCTGGCCCCGTCGCCTGTTTGCGAATTGCAACTTTTTCCCAATGGCGTCTGTCCTTCACAAGCTCATGAACACCCCTGCTTTCTCTTTCTTCCCGCGATTCCTCTTGTGTCTTGGATTCTGGTCGGGTGCGGCACAACTGGACGCGGCCACTACCGTCAGCGGCGTCCAGTCAGGAACCTGGACCGCCGCGCAAAGCCCGTACCTGGTGACGGAAGATGTCTATGTGGCCTCCGGGCAAAAGTTGGTGATTGAGCCGGGCGTGATCGTCGAGTTTCAAGGACCCGAGGACGGCATGTTCATCGATGGCACGCTCCTGGCCCAAGCCACGATCGACAGTCCGATCACGTTTACCTCTGACGACGCCAGCAAGCAACCGGGC
>CAZMLP010000453.1:0-1558 GCA_964566745.1 uncultured Verrucomicrobiota bacterium
CGCAGCGGTGTCCCGATTCTTGAGGTGTTGAACATTGTGGCCAACACGGTTGGCAACGTGATCATGGAGAAGGCGATTCGCGTGGCGGCTTCGGACATCGAAAAAGGAGACGGCATTTCGGCCGCGCTCTCGAAACATCCGGTCTTTCCGACCATGATCATCCGCATGATGACGGCCGGCGAGCAAACCGGCAAAATCGACGCGATGCTCGAGCGCGTGGCGGACTTCCTCGACGAGGAAATCGACACGACCTTGTCCGGCTTGACGTCCCTCATCGAGCCGTTGCTGATCGTTTTCTTGGGCGTGGTGGTTGGTGGTATCGTGATTTGCATGTTCCTGCCCATCTTCAAGATGACGGAAATCATCAATCCTCCCCGGAAATAGTCCAAATGAGGGGCGGAGGCGGCGGACAAGCGGAAAAAACGCCAAGAAAGCTCATAGATTGCCGCGTTCCGGCGGATACGTCTTGCGTCGGCAAGAGAGCGCCGGTTAGCTATCCCAAATGGCCAGAGTCGTACTTGTCGATGACGAAGCAACCATGGTGCAGATGGTCGCGGAATTGTTGCGCACTGATGGGCATGAGGTTTTTCCATACACCAATGGCAGTGCCGTCCTGGAGGCGCTCGAAACGCACTCGCCGGAACTCGTCATCACCGATCTATATCTTGACCGTACCCGGGCCCACGGCCTGGAGATTCTCAGCAAGGCCCGCTCGCTGAATCCCCCGGCGGTGGTGATTGTGATCACCGGTTTTGGCTCGATCGAGACAGCCGTCGAGGCGATGAAAAGCGGGGCCTACGACTACCTTGAGAAGCCGTTCAAACTGGATGCCTTGCGCCTCTGTGTGCAGCGGGCTCTTTCCTACAACGAGGCGGTTTCCGAAAACGTCTATCTTCGCAAGCAGCTCAAAAAGAAATACCAGTTTAGCCAGATCATTGGCGCGTCAGGCCGGATGCAGGAAGTGTTCCGGATGATCGAGCGGATCGCGGACACCGAGAGCACCGCGCTCATCCTCGGCGAGAGTGGCACGGGCAAGGAACTGGTCGCCAAGGCCCTTCATTTCAACAGCCGGCGGCAGTTCGCGCCGTTCGTGCCGGTGAATTGCAGCGCATTGCCGGAGCATCTCCTGGAGTCAGAATTATTTGGTCACCGCAAGGGCGCGTTTACCGGGGCGATCAACGACAAGAAGGGCCTCTTCCAGGAGGCGGACGGCGGGACAATTTTCCTCGACGAGATCGGCTCGATGTCACCGATGTTGCAAAGCCGGTTGCTTCGAGTGCTGCAGGAGCGCGAGGTCCGGCGAGTGGGCGACAACATTCCCGTTTACGTGAATGTGCGCGTCGTCGCGGCGACGAACGAGCCGCTGGAGAAACGGGTGAAAGAGGGAACATTCCGCGAGGATCTTTATTACCGGCTGAACGTCATTCCGATTGTCTTGCCCAGCTTGCGCGAGCGCAAGGACGACATCCCGTTGCTGGTGGCGCACTTTTTGAAGAACAAGGTTCACGCGCGCAGTGGCCAGGCGTTTCAAATCACCCGCCAGGCAATGGAAGTGCTG
>CAZMLP010000454.1:0-2835 GCA_964566745.1 uncultured Verrucomicrobiota bacterium
CGCCCGTTTTTTAACGGGCTGCTAGGGCAAAACGATACGAAACACTAACCGAAGTATTGCGAGGAATGTTGGTGATTGGTTGCTATTGGGGAACCGGGGAACACTTACAGTCATGGGTGGCTTGTCTAAATAGAATTGGGAACCCGGGCATTATTACCGGCAACGAGACTTTGCTCAACATGAGGTTGTATCCCGCCTTGCTTCTTCTTTATTCTGGGGGGAATCGCAGCGGTTGCCGCAGGTAACCATAGCAACGTTTTTGGACTCCTGGCGCGCACGGAGACAAAGAACTTTGAGGACGCACCATTGATTACCATTCTCAACCCATTAAAGGTAATGCGCAAAGAGATCGGACGCCTGCTTCCGGGCATGGACAATCGCCACACTCCTTTAAGCGACCACTTGTTTAAAATTCTCCGCGAGCAATTTTCGGCCGTGCTGCCAATCGATGCCGACTATGAGTCGGTGTTTGATCGGTTCGAATATGCTCTTGGCCTCGTATATGTATCCTTGGTCGGTAAACCGTCGAATCATGACGGTAGATGGTGGGGGCCGATTGGTCGCTTCGCATGGAAAACGCGGAACGCTTCTCACGTTACGGCGACCATACAGGCGGAAATGGAAAAAGAAAAAGACGACTGGTCGCTACTCAAGGCAGGATTCTTCAACGGCTCTCTTGAGGAGGCACGAAAGGTCAAGTCGAAATTCGACGAGTTTTTGAACCAAATCTAGTTTTTCTAACGTGAAACGTGCCGTTTACAGCATTCGTCTCTTCTGCCACTTTGCGGCATGCCCAGACGTCTCCTGGTCACGCTTTTTCTCGTTTTGATTGGGGCCGCGACACGCGCCGCCGCGCCGGACACCACGGTCTCGCCCGAGGTCCTGTCGGATCATCGCGTGACATTTCGCTTGCGCGCGCCGAAGGCCAACGAGGTGACGTTTTACGGCGATTGGATGCCGCTGAACACCAAGGAGCCGATGACGCGCGACGCGGACGGCGTCTGGAGCGTCACGCTCGGCCCTGTCCAGCCGGGCATCTACATTTATACCTTCACGCTCGATGGCCTGACGATGGCCGACCCGGTGAACCCGCGCATCAAGTTGCGCGCCCGCACTTCCGCCAGTTTGCTCGAAGTTCCGGGTGATCCCCCCGCGTTGTGGCAGCCGCGCGATGTCCCGCACGGAACGGTGGAGATCAATTTGCAGAAGTCCACGGTCATTCCCGGCGAGACACGGCAGATCTGGGTTTACAAGCCGCCGGGGTACGACACGCACCCGCGCAAGCGTTACCCGATCCTCTATTTGCTCCACGGCTCCAATGACACGCCCGCCGGTTGGACCATGGCCGGTTGCGCCAATTACATCCTGGACAACCTCATCGCCGAGGGCAGAGCGGAGCCGATGATCGTCGTGATGCCGTTCGGCCATGCCGTGCCGTTCACCGCGCCCATGGACCAGCAAACCAACAACTCAGCGCTCTTCGAGGAATACCTGCGCAAGGATGTGCTGCCGGGAATGGAGCAACGCTACCGCGTCGCCCCCGGTCGCGAGCGCCGTGCCATCATCGGCCTTTCGATGGGCGGCGGCCAGGCGTTGCAAACCGGGCTGGACCATCTCGACCAATTCAGCGTGGTGGGCGCGTTCAGCTCGGCCATCCCGCGAGATTTCGAGAATCGTTACCAGTCGTTGCTCGACAATCCCGCCGAGACCAATCGCAAACTGAAACTGCTTTGGATCGGTTGCGGGCGCCAGGACACCGCGTTCGACCGCAACCAGAAACTCTCGGATCTGCTGGCCGCGCACCATATCGAGCACACGTTCCGCGCGACGCCAGGGGCGCACACTTACACCATTTGGCGCCAATATTTTAGCGAAGTCGCCCCCCTCTTGTTCCACAACAACAGCTCCCGCAAAAAGCCGCATTGAGTTGCTGGCTTATCCGGTGAAATTGGCGGCATAACCTGCTTTATGAAAAAGGCCACTCCGGACAACGCCGCGCTGCTGGTGGAAATGATGGCCGAGTTCTACTCGGAATCCCCGTTTACTCTAAACAAACAGCGCGCCGCCCAGGCATTCGCGCCGCTGTTGGCGGATGAGCGCCTCGGGTGGGTTTGGCTCATTGAGGCGGGTGGTCAAACCGCCGGTTATCTGGTGCTGACCCTTTGCCACAGCATGGAATATGGCGGCCTGGTCGCGGTGTTGGAGGATTTCTATGTGCGCCGGGCGTTTCGCAACGCGGGCTTGGGTGGCGCCGCGCTGGCCGAGGCGCGGAGCCTGTGCGCGAGCCGGGGCATTCGGGCGTTGCGGCTCGAGGCAAACGGCAAGGCGCTGGGAGTGTATCGACGCGCCGGTTTCACGCCCACAGACCGGTTATTGATGACTTTGGAACTGGCCCCGCCCACGCATGCGGCTTGAGTGGCGCGCGCCAGCGGGGTTAATGATTGTTTGGTTTTGAGAAAGAAGGGTCGCGTAACGAACAGGTTAAAACACGCTTTCAGAGAGATATTTCGCTTGTTTGTATCTATTCGAGCGCGGTCCCTGGTATAACATCCCTGCGCGGCTGGCGTGCGCGTTCGAATGAGATTCCGAAAAGATCAGTGCGGTTTCACCCTGATCGAGCTGCTGGTGGTCATCGCGATCATCGCGATTCTGGCCGGCCTGCTCCTCCCCGCGCTCGCCAAGGCCAAACGCAAAGGCCAGCGCGCGGCCTGCCTGAACAATTTAAGGCAGTGGGCGGTCGCGCAGACCTTGTACGTGGACGACTTCGACCAGACGTTTCCCGCCACCAAGATCCCGAACGGGACGCCCGGGACATCCGGCGGTTACAGCGAGGAC
>CAZMLP010000455.1:0-11891 GCA_964566745.1 uncultured Verrucomicrobiota bacterium
TCGTCTTCTCCCTCGACTCGGTGATCACCGCGATCGGCATGGCCAGCCAGGTGGGGGTTATGATTGCCGCCGTCATTCTGGCGGTGGTGTTCATGTTGTTCTTTTCCGGCTACATCAGCGACTTCGTAAACCGCCATCCGACGATCAAAATCCTCGCGCTCAGTTTCTTGATGCTGATTGGTTGCGCGTTGCTGGCGGAGGGATTCCACAAGGAGATTCCTAAGGGTTACATCTATTTTGCGATGGCGTTCTCAGTGGGTGTTGAGTGCATCAACCTTCGCTTGCGCTCGAAGCAGAAAGACAAGGTCAAGCTGCACCAGCCTTACCGCTGAAAGTATGGCACACCCGCCTTCTCCGCCGCCTCGGGATCGATACGATTCAGCGCCGCGCCGATGGAGTCCGCGAAACGCCCTCGTTGCAGCCCGGCCCGCAACGAAGGCACGGCGTCCTTGGCCTCGGGACCAAAGTCGCCAAGACTGATGGCTGCCACGTTTCGCACCTCGGAATCCGGGTCGGAGAGGAGCTTGATCAACACCGGCACCACCGCTTTCGGTTGCGCATGGATTCGCCCCAGCGCCCGCACCGGATGGACCCTAACGACGCCGTTGGTGTCCCAAACCACTCCCAGCAAATCCGGCACCGCCGAAGCGGCCAATGGCCCCATCGTCCCCAGGGCATCCGCTGCCTCCGAGCGAGTGCGATCGTCCTTGAGGCACGCAATAAAGACGGCAAGGTCAGTTGGCTCCAAGCCCATGGCAAGAAACGCGCGCAACACGCTCTTTCTGATTTCCGCGTTCTCGTCCCGCAGCAATTCCAGCAGGCGCGGCCGGGCCGGGCGGGCGGTTTCCCCCAGGACGGCGAAGGCTTCCACTGCGCAAACCCGGTATTTGACCGCCTCGCGCCAGGAGATGTTGATCCACTTTTGTTTGCGCGCGAGGCGCAGGGCTTTTTCTTTCCACGACCCGTCCCGCATGGCGATGAAGCGCAGCATCGCCGGCAGCGTGTTCGTGCCGAGGGCGCGCACCGCGCGCGCCGCCTCCAAGCGGTCCTGGTAGCGGTTCGAGTAGTCCAATTGCAGCAACCATGCGGAGACCGGCCTGCCCTCGAACTGCGGCTCGGCCCGGCCTGCCACCCGCCAGGCCAGCGCCCCCAAAAAGGCTGCCACCGCAAAAATGACCAGCACCTTTCTCATTCGATTTAATCCTGGACTCGCAGGCGATAACGCCAGGCCAGCACCATGAGAACCAGTATTCCGGCGGCGGCGATTCCCATTGTCCCCACCGGCCGGGCCCGCGGCAGGGGACGGGACGCTTGCAGGCTCTTGAACTCCGCGCTGTTCGTGTAGGCCATCGCCGTGGCCTCCCGCAACTGCATGATGTTGGTTACCACGACCACCTTTTTGCCGGGAGGGATTTGAAACAGGCTGTCGGGCAATGGCTCGTCCAGCTTGATGTCATGGAACTCCGCGGCGTAAAGCACCTCGCCATCGGCGGAGCGCGTGGTGTTGCCCACAAAACATTTGTCGCGCGTGCGAATGAACGAGGTCTCCTCGGCCAAATCCTTGATCGCTTGCCACGCCTGACTGTTTCTCGCCCTTTCCCGGGCGTTGACTGACAGCGAGCGCGTCACCGCGTACACCTCCTCGCCGTTTTTCATCAATACCGAGGCTGAATACAGATCAAACGGCGCGTGGGTAATCACGAATCGGGACGCGTCGGGCAAGTCCTCCGGATGGACAAAGTCGGCGCGGATGGCGCAGTCGTAGGACACCACCCAGTGTCCGTCGCGATTGCGAATCATGAGGTCGCGAATCTCCTTTTCCCCCGTCCTCCCGAACCGTGACTCAACCAGATTCTTGTCCACTCGCCGCCAGGCAAGATCATAAGTCCAGGCGCCCTGCTTGCCGCTGGCCACCTCGATGGCGGAGAAGGTTTTTGTGGATTTCTCCTTCGCAATGGCCTCGTCAAAAACCCGTTTGGCGTCGTCGGCGGTTATCTCGGCCCGGGCTCGTTGATGGCCCTGCACGACGATGAAAACAACGCCCAGCGCCAGCAATGACAGCCGGCGAAAATCGAACCAAGAGCAAGTGGTGAAAATGGACATGCGCGCGTTCTGACTGCCTTTAACCCGTCTTCCAAAAACTAAGCCATCCCTTGGCAAGGAACCAGCCACAAATGGCCATAAACAACTCGATTTTTGCGGACGATTTTAAAATGACGATTGTCAATCAGGCCACAAGGGACCGGAGCGGGGATCGCCGCAGTCCGGCCGGACCGCCCTTTGCCGCGGGAGAGTGCCGCCGACCGGCCAGGTTTGGCGACCCGCCAACCGCTCTTGGCGACGGGATGAAAAGCGGGAAAATGTTTATTTTTGGCGAGTCACCCCACACCGCCCGTGAGCCACGGTTGCTCCCTGGACAAATCCGCCCCCGCGCCGTCGGGCAGTGGGGCGTCAACACGCGCCCCGCGATCGTTCCCGGCGCACAAAAGTACGTGCGCGCGGGCGGCTTCCCGACTACCCTGCCGGACCAATGAAGTTCGACCGGGCAGTGGCCCGCTTCATGCCGAAATTGCGCGTTTTTCGTCTGGCCCTCGGGCTGATGTTGTGGTGGATGCTGCCGCCCGTTTGGTCCGGATATGCCCGGGCGCAAACGCCCGCTGGTCTTGCCTCCCCGGGCGAACCGGCGCTCATTACCGTCCGGGAATTCATGGATCACGCGCGATCCTGGGGCGAGGCCACTCGCGTAAAGCTCAGGGGGGTGGTCACCCATTCCACCTCGGACAAAACCTTTTTCATCCAGGAGTCCGGCGCGGGAACCTATGTGTTTCATCGCCCGGAAACAGCCCTCGCGCCGGGTGATTTGGTGGAGGTTATTGGCAATCCATCGCTCGGAGGAATCGTGCCCACGTTGCAGAATTGTTCTGTCAAGGTCGTGGGCCGCGCACCCGTGCCAGATCCCATTCGCCTGTCGGCGAGAGAAATGGGAGCGACCACCAACGACATGAAGCTCGCCACACTCCGCGGATGGCTCGAGCCGCAACGGCTCGCCAACGGGCGAAACCTCATCCTGCGGACGGACAACAACGACACTTTCGTGGTGGAGGCCGAGGCGTTGCCCGACATCGAGCCACTGAACCAGATTCCCCCCGGCTGTCTGCTCGATGCCACCGGGATTGTGACCCACCGGACCGGACCGGACAAAAAATCCGCCGGGGTCCGCTTGTTGATCCGCTCGGCGAACGATCTGGTGATTTTGAAAGGGCCGCCGTTTTGGACGGGCAAGCGACTCGGCGAGGTGGCCGCAGGTTCCGCCCTGGCCCTGGTTCTCGCGACGGCCTGGATCGTGATGTTGCGCCGGGAGGTGCGCAAACAAACGGCCCTGATTTCCCAACGGCTGGAGCGGGAGGCCGCGTTGCGCGCCTCGGAGGACCGCTTCCTCAAGGTCTTCAACGCTGCCCCGGACCCCATGCTCATTGTGCGCGGGGCGGACGAGCGGATCCTGGACATTAATCCCGCGTTCGAGCGAGTCACCGGCCACTCGCGGGCCGAGGCGCTCGGGCGCAGCAGCTCGGAACTCGGCCTGTGCGCGGATGACGAATTCCGGCGGGAGGCAGTGGCCCGCTTCCGCGAGGGCAAACCGGTTGTGAACCTGCAATTGCAGGGGCGGCGCAAGACGGGCGAGCCGCTTCTGGTGCTGCTCTCCATGGAATGGATCGAGCTTAACGGCGAAAAATGCTGGCTGAGCGTCGTGCGGGACATCACCGAGCAAAGACAGGCGGAGGAGCAACAGCGGCGGCTCGAGGCCATGTTGTTGCATTCCCAAAAACTCGAGGCGCTCGGAACCCTGGCCGGCGGAATCGCGCACGATTTTAACAACATCCTCGCCGCTATCCTGTCCAACGCCGACTTGGCCCGCGCGAGCGACGGCAAAACCCGCGAGCATCTCGATGAAATCCAGTCCTCGGCCATGCGCGGGCGCGGCTTGGTGAACCAAATCCTGGTTTTCAGCCGGCAGCAGCGGCAGGAACGGCAGCGCGTCCGGCTCGATTCCACCGTGGCCGAGGCTGCGCGGCTGCTCCGGGCAGTCACGCCCGGCTCCATTCGAATCGAGACACGCGTCTCCCCGAACTGCCCCGCTGTCCTTGCGGACGCGGGCGCGATTCTGCAAGTGATCGTCAATCTCGGCACCAACGGCTGCCACGCGATGGAGAACCGTCCGGGCACATTGGGCATCCAGCTCGAGCCGGCCACAGTGGACGCGGCGTTTGCCGCGCGGCACCCCAAACTCGCGCCGGGCGAATACCTCCGCCTCACCGTTTCGGACGAGGGCGAGGGCATGGATGCCGAGACCATCCGGAAAATTTTTGATCCGTTCTTCACCACCAAGGCGCCCGGGCGGGGAACCGGTCTCGGGCTGGCCATCACGCAAAGCACGGTGATCGAGCATTGCGGTGTCATTTTGGTGGAGAGCACCTTGGGCGCCGGCTCCGTGTTCTCCGTGTATTTGCCCGCCCTTCCGGCCACGAGCTCCACGACTTCAGAACCCGCCCGCCCGCGCGCGCCCGAGGCGCCGAAGGGAACGGGCGAAAAGATCCTGCTGGTGGATGATGATCCCGCCCTTGGAACAGCCATGAAAAAGATCCTGGAAAAGCTGGGATACCAAGTGACGGCCACCAATGATCCCTTTGACGCCTTGAAACGGCTTGAATCGACGCCCACCCCATGCCAATTGCTCCTCACTGACTTGAACATGCCGGGCATGTCCGGGCTGGAATTGATCCGCCAGCTTCGGCAAACCAATACCAGCCTGCCGATCATTTTGCTGTCCGGCTATATTACCGAGGATCAGCGGGCCAGCATTCTTGAGGACCCAGCCGCCCAAGTTCTCCAAAAGCCGGCCACCCAAGCGGAGCTGACCCAAGCCATTCGCCAAGCCCTGACACCCGCTTAAAAGGCCAATCATTTCCTGGCGCGTGGCTTGATCGACCTTGATTTCATTGGATTCGCCAGCTCGGCAACCGCTGCCAGGCGCCCGGATTCGGAAAAGGGCGGCGCGCAAAGCCTTGATCCGCCTTGAATGACCCTCATTTTACGCGACCGTTCGTTCACATCCATTTCTTGCGCGCCAAAATGTCCCAGTGGTTGGGATGATTCTCCGCTTCGTGTTAGTTTCCCCATTAAACCGGGCATCCGACACGGCAACCTTCACCGTAAGGATTAGACGGCAGCTCCGACCAATTTGTTGAAAGAATCCATGAAAAATCCATTGGCCCTCCCGGTCCCTTTGAGGGAACCGGTCCGGGCAACCCGGCGAAAATGGCAGTTTAGTCTGCTCTTGGGTCTGGCCTATCCCGCCATCTTTCACCTTTGGCTGGTGATTCGCCAGCGCGAGGCCGTCGTCCTCTCCGGGGTGGTTGTGTCCCTCTTGCTCTTTTGGCTGCTGGTCCGCGCCGGGCGGCAGGCGTACTTTGCCAACCGCTGGGATCTCGTCTTTCACGCGGCGGTGATCCTCGACATTCTGCTGGAGGCCACGCTCATTCCCGTGCAACAAGGATTTGGCTTTTACTGGTGCGCTTTCGCGTTCGCCGTGGTCATTGGCGGTTACCACGCCTATCAGCGGCGGCAGCCAGAGTTTTTTTAACGGGCTGCCATGGCAGAATGAGGCTCGCTCCGGTCGTGAAGGTTACCCCGACGCTCCAGCCAAAACTGACGAGTAAAAAGGAATTGCCAGCAGTGACGGCCTCGCCCTATTTCGGAGGGACAATCAATGAACCGAATGAATCCCAAGGTTGATGGATATCTGAAGCGGGCCAAAAAGTGGCAGGAGGAAATGCGGCGGCTGAGATCGATCGTTTTGGCCAGCGAACTGACCGAGGAATTGAAGTGGGGCAAACCTTGTTACACGTTGGAGGGGAAGAACGTGGTATTGATCATCGCATTCAAGGAATACTGCGCCCTCCTGTTTTGCAAAGGCGCCTTGTTGAAGGACGCCCACGGCATCCTCGTCAAACCGGGGGAAAACACACAAGCGGCGCGCCAGATTCGATTCACCTCGGTCGGGCAGATCGTCACGCTGGAGCGCGCGTTGAAGGCCCATATCAAGGAGGCCATCGAAGTGGAAAAGGCCGGCTTGGATGTGGACTATAAAAAGAGCGCGGAGCTCGTCCTGCCCGATGAACTGCTCAAGAATTTTGCCAAAAATCCCGCGTTGAAAACTGCCTTTGCGGCGCTGACGCCCGGACGCCAAAGGGGTTACGTCATTTATTTTTCCGCCGCCAAACAATCCAAGACTCGCGAGGCCCGGATTGAAAAATACGCCCGTTTGATTCTGGCCGGCAAGGGAATGAACGACTGAGGACCGTCGGCCTCGGCAGAAGCCGGTCCCTGCTCCGAAATACTAGCCTTCAAGACCGAAATTGACCGGCAACATTCGGCGGGGATTCCGAAACCTTTTAGCCCGCGAATTGAACCGCGGAAGCCATTCGGCGCAACACCACCTCGCGCCCGAGTAGCTCCATCAAGTGGTACAGGCTGGGCCCGGCGGTTTTGCCAGTGCAGGCGACGCGGGCCGGATGCACAAGCGGCCCGGCCTTGATGCCCAGCGTGGCCGCGACCGCCTTTAACGACGCCTCCAGGCTGGTGGCAGTGAAGTCCGGCAAAGCGGCGTACGCGTCGCGCAACTTTTGCAGGCGATCCTTCCCCTCCGCAGTGAACACCTGCCTCGCCGCGTCGGCGTCATACTTGATCTCCGACGCAAAATAGAATCCGGCGTAATCGTTTAACTCCGTCAATAACCGAACCTTGCCCTTGCACGTCGCAATCGCGCCGCGCACAAAGGTTTCGGGGAAAGCGGCCAAATCCACACCGGACTTTTGCAACGCGGCGCGCGCGCCCTGGTAAAACGTCTCGTCGTCCACCTGGCGCAAATATTCGCCATTGAGCCACTGCAACTTTTCCAGATCGAAGCGCGCGTTGTGCCGCAACACCTGCGGCAGATCGAACTTCTCCACCACCTCGGCGAGCGGCAATTGCTCCTTGTTTCCTTTGGGCGACCATCCCAACAAGCAAAGATAATTCACCACCGCCGCCGGCACATAGCCCTCGTCCATGTAGCTCGTCAGCGAGGCGCCTTTGTCCCGCTTGCTCATTTTGCTGCCGTCGCCGTTCAGGATCAAGGGGATGTGCGCATACTTCGGCGGCTCGACGCCAAACGCGCGGAAGAGCGCGATGTGCTTGGCGGTGTTGCTGAGGTGATCCTCGCCGCGAATCACATGCGTAATGCCCATTTCCAAGTCATCGATGACGTTGACGAGATGGAACACCGGCTGCCTGTCGGAGCGAACAATCACGAAGTCCGGATCGGCCTGCTCGCGGTCGGTCAATTCGCGCCGGACATCGCCGACGATTTGGTCGGGAATCACAATGGGCGCGCGCTCCATCTTGAAGCGCACCGCGCCCTCGTGCTCGTAGGCCAGCCCTTTGGCCTTTAATTCCTCCACGCGCCGCCGGTAAATCTCCCCGCGTTGCGATTGAAAATAAGGCCCGTGCGCGCCCTTGCTGGGACCAGCCGGATCGCCCGTGAGCGGTCCCTCGTCCCAATCCAGCCCGAGCCAGCGCAGGCCGTTCAGAATCACATCCACCGCCGCTTGCGAGTTGCGCGCGGCATCGGTGTCCTCGATTCGAAGCACGAACGTGCCGCCCGTGTGGCGGGCGTAAAGCCAGTTGAACAAGGCGGTGCGGGCGCCCCCGATGTGCAAAAAGCCGGTGGGACTCGGCGCGAATCGAACACGAACACTCATGTCAGTTAAAAAGGGCTGTGCCTCCACAGTTTGGTTTAATGCACTGTGGGACGGGCAGGATAGCGAGGGGCATAACCGGCAGGCAAGGCCAGTTCTGAATGAGAGGATTGCCGAGGCCGCGTCCCGGCGAATGGGGAGCGAACGGCTCGGCAGGGCCTAGCCCCACCGACATGGGATGATCGCGGCCTCTATCGCATTATCCCACGGGGACTGCCGACCCCAAATCATACGCGAGGTGATTGATTCCAGTCGCGGGTTGGATTATGAGAAAGAACATGGAACTCAAAAAGCTCGCCCGTTTTCTGGCCATCGCCGCCCTTCTTGTCACTTCGGTCCTCCGGGGGGATGACTGGCCGCAATGGATGGGTCCTAAACGGGACGGGGTCTGGCGCGAGCGCGGCATCATCGAAAAAATTCCCACGAACGGTCTCGCGACCCGCTGGCGCGTGCCGGTGAATCCGGGCTATTGCGGCCCGGCGGTGGCGGGCCACCACCTTTACATGATGGACCGCGTTCCAGCGCCCGTGCCCGAGCGCAAGCGTGGGGACAAGTCCGTCCCCAGCCTGCCCGGTCGGGAGCGGGTCTTCTCGCTCGACACCACCACCGGCAAGCTCGAGTGGGAGCAGAGTTACGATTGCCCCTACCGCATTGGTTATCCCTCCGGCCCGCGCGCCACGCCCATCGTGGCGGGTGCCCGCATTTACACACTGGGGGCAATGGGTGACCTGTTCTGCCGGAACGCCGCCGACGGCAAGGTCGTATGGGAGAGACATTTTCTGGCGGATTTCGGCCTGACGGAGCCGCAAACATGGGGCTGGGCCGCGCATCCGCTGCTGGATGGCGACCGGCTGATCTGCCTGGTGGGCGGCACCAACAGCGTGGTGGTGGCTTTTCACAAGGACACCGGCAAGGAGCTTTGGCGCGCGCTGGGCGCAAGGGAGACGGCTTATGCGCCGCCAATGATTTATCCGGTGGGCAAACAACGCCAATTGATCATCTGGCTGCCGGACGCGCTGGCGGGACTTGAACCGCGTGACGGCAAAGTGCTTTGGACGAAAACTTATCCAGTGGCGGGCAAGACCCAGCGCCCCGGTGTGACCATCGCGACGCCACGCCTCGACGGCAACCGGCTGTTCGTCACCTCCTTTTACGATGGCGCCACTCTGCTCGAATTGCATGACAAGCCGCCCGGCGCGAGCGTGGTGTGGAACCGCCACAGTTCCTCAAATTCCGAGTTTAATGACGGGCTGCACACCACCATGTGCACACCGGTCTTCAAGGATGGCTACATCTATGGCGTGTGCGGCGCGGGCGAGTTGCGCTGCCTGGACGCGAAAACGGGCGACCGCAAATGGGAAACGTTCGACGTTACCGGCGGCAAAGCGGGCCTCTTCGCCAACGCGTTTCTCATCCAGCAGGCTGATCGCTGCTGGATTTGGAATGACCAGGGGGAATTGATCCTCGGCAAACTGTCGCCCAACGGCTTCGAAAAGCTCGGCAGCGCGAAGCTGCTGGAGCCGGTGGAGAACACGCGCGGCCGCGACGTGCTTTGGTGCCATCCGGCCTTTGCGAACCGCGACGCCTACATGCACAACGGCCACGAGTTGATCTGCGTGCCGCTGGGCAAGGAGTCGGGATTGTCCGAAAAGGCGAAGGGCTCGCGCGGATGAGCGGACAACCGGCAGGCGCCCGTCGTCACCAAGTGACGTTCACCGAGAGCTTGTTGCCGAACTTGTTCTTGTAGTGCAGTTGCCGGTTCGCCGCGCCGTACTCATGCACCAGCTTGGTGATCTTCACGTCAAAGCAACAATACTCGGCAATCTCGAGCAATTTCCCCTCCCGAAACCATTGAATCGCCTGCAATCCCTCGGACGTTTTTTCCACGCCAAGGGTGGCGGCGGCGACGGAATCAAGGGAGAGGCGGTGCTGCAAAGTCTTTTGCAACTCGACCAGCATGTCGAGGGTGGGCAATTGGCGCATGTCCATCACGGTATAACCATGCAGCACCTCGTAGTCGAACCGCAGGTTGTTGAAACCCACCACCAAATCGGCGCGGCTTAGCTCGGTGATAAGGGCGTTGACCGTCTTCTCGCTATAAATGTGGTAACCGCCGCGCACGGTGCTGTAGGTCACCGCCACGCTGATCCCCATGTCGCGAATCTTGTCCCAGCCGCCCACCTCGTCGGCGGACCGCTGGGTCTCCAAGTCAAAATAAACGATATTCTTCATGCTTCCCGGATCACGTCGCGCGGACAAAACTTTACCGGGACCGCTCGTGGTGCAAAGGCAAAATTCGCGACCGGTCGCCGGCGCGGGCCGGAGCAATTCGCAACGCGGCGCGGGAAATTGCATGGGCGGTTCCTCGCAACCCAACTCCTCCCCGCCGCGCAAGATGCAAGCTCCGCGCGCGCGACGGCGGGAATCTCGCGATTATAAAGGACTTTGTCCGTTGAGAAAAACCGGCGGGTCTCGCGGACCGTTTTGGCGCCTCACCTGCGGGGGGAAATCACACGTCGTAACTGAATAGACTTTCGCAGGACGCGAAAGGGCCGGTCGTCGCGCAAGCGACAGCCAGTTTTAGGAAACGACCATCAACTCCATCGAAACCAAAATGAAAACCACGAAACGTTCCAACGCTGAAACCATGGAAGACAATTCCAATGGGTCCATGAACAACGATTTGCACAAATTGTTCCTCGACGAGCTGGCCGATCTCTATGACGCCGAGAATCAGTTGGTCAAGGCGCTCCCCAAGATGGCCAAGGCCGCCGAGTCCGACGAGTTGCGCGAGGCGTTTGAGTCCCACTTGGAGGAAACCCGCAACCAGGTCCAACGCCTGGAGGAGGTTGCCGAATCCCTCGATGTGAAGCTGAAACGCAAGCCATGCAAAGCCATGCAGGGCCTGGTGGCAGAGGCCTCCGAATTGATGGAGGAGCAAGCGGACACCACCGCCCTGGATGCCGCGCTCATCGCCGCCGCGCAGAAGGTGGAGCATTACGAGATGGCCTCGTATGGCACCGTCTGCGCGTGGGCGCGCGAAATGGGCCACACGGAGGCGCTGGCACTGCTCAAATCCACGCTGGACGAGGAATCCGCCGCCGACACCAAATTGACGGAGATTGCCGAGTCCTCCGCCAACTTGAAGGCGGAGTAAAAGATCCTCAATCCGGCGGCCGGAATTGCCGACAGCCGAGCTTCCTCCCGTGTCTGGATGGCACGGGAGGATTGCAAAAATTCAGGGGGAGTTCCAATTAGATGCGGCTGGCGTAACCTCGGGAAATCTGCTAGCGTCCTTACATGCGAGACGACCCTATGAGCATTCCGCAAAGCAAGGCGACGTTGGAACCCCAGCAAATTCGCATTTTGAAATTCCTGCTCGGCGCGGGGGAACCGCAAGAGTTGGGGGAGATCGCCTCCCAGTTGGGCCAGCCCAAGACCGAGGTCCAATACCACTGCGACACCCTCTGGGCCAAAGGTTTGCTGGAAGTGGGCGCCCACTTCACCCAGCCGCAGGCGCAGTTGGCAGTGCTGAGCTTCTCCCTCACCCCGCGCGGAAAAGAAACCGCCGCCCTCCACCTGGCGGGAGAACTGGCCACCGCAACCGAGACTCCGCTTTGCCGGGCGACCCTCTGACCGCCCTCGGCGCCGCGATCCAGTGACCATGCGCGGTCGCGGGCGGCACCGCGGAATCTCAAGGCTGTCACTTGTCTAATCGCCCCACGGTGTCTAGCATCCGGCGCTATTCCGTATGATTGACATCCCTCGCCAAATAACCCTCCCGCTGGTGTGCCTCGCCTGTCTTGTCAACGTGCCCGGAACCGGCGCGAACACCGCGCTGGCCGACGACAAAGAAGCGTCCAAGCCCGCCGCAAAAACAGAACCGGCCAGGGCCGAGGCGAAGCCAGACGCCGCCGATTGGAAGCCATTGTTCGACGGCAAGACCCTCAAAGGCTGGCGGATGACCGAGTTTGGCGGCGGCACCGAGCCGCGCGTCGAAAATGGCGAGATACGGATCGATGCCGGCTCGCAGTTGGCAGGCATCACTTACACGAACGACCCGCCGACGATGAACTACGAACTCTCGTTCGAGGC
>CAZMLP010000456.1:0-1855 GCA_964566745.1 uncultured Verrucomicrobiota bacterium
GGCGGTCGGCTCGTCGAGCAACAAAAGTTCCGGCCGCCTCAACAGGCTGAACACAATGAGCACGCGTTGCAGTTGTCCGCCCGAAAGCCCGGCGAGCGGCCGGTCCAGCAGCGCCTCGACGCCGATCTCGGCCATCGTCGCGCGGATGGCCTCGTCCACTTGACGCTTCCGTTGCCAGAACCAGTGACGCGTCTCGCGCAGACGAAGCGCCAGGAACTCGCGCACACTGAGCACGAAGGCGGGGTCAATGGGGAACCGTTGCGGCACATAGCCGACCCGGTGCATGACCCGGCGCAGATCCGTCTCGCCAAAAATCCGGACCTCTCCCGCGTCCGGCCTTTGCAGGCCGAGCAGGCAGCGCAGCAACGTGGTTTTGCCCGAGCCGTTGGGACCAATCACCGCCACGAGTTGCCCGGCGGCAATGCGCAGGTTTACCCCGCGCAACACCGGCTGGCCACCCAGCGCGACCTGCAAGTCGCGCGTCTCGATGGCCGTTCCAACATTTGGCGCAGAGGGGCAACAACTCATGTCAACGCAAATGGGTTTGCAGTGTTTTGAGATTCCGCCGCATGGTCTCCTCGTAAAACTGCGGCGTCAACGCGCCGGTCTCGAGTGTGTCGAGCTCGGCGACGCCGACTTTCAAGTCGCGGGAAACCTGGTCCGCGAGGCGCCGCGAGAATTGCGGCTCGGCAAAAATCACTTTGACGCCGCGATCATGGATGATCCGCCCCAGATTGGAAAGATGTCGCGCGGAAGGACTCACATCCGGCACCTCCTCCACCACACCGATGACTCGCAGTCCGTATCGCCGCGCGAAATACGGGAAGGCGTTGTGGAAGGTGACAATGTCATGCTGCGGAACCGGCGCAAGCCCTTGGGCGATCTCGGCGTCGAGCAATTGCAACCGCGCAATATAGGCCGCCTCGTTTGCCGCGTATCCGTCCGCGTGCGCGGGGTCGGCGACCCGCAACGCCGTCGCGATGTTCGTGATGGCGCGCGCCGCGAGCCGGGGATCAAGCCAAATGTGCGCATTGGCCGGTTGCAGCGCCTCCGGAGCGCGAGGGCTGGCGGCCTTGCCTTCCTCCTGTGGCCCAAGGTCATAGATCAACTCACCCTTCAAACCGGCGGACAACTCGACGATCACCGGCTTGGCCCGGTCGGCGAGGGATTGCTTGAGGCGCGCAAGCCAGGGCTCCAGCTCGAGGCCGTTTACCACCAAAACATCGGCGGCGTGAAGACGCCTCAGGTCGCGCGGGGAAAACTCGTAATCATGCGGGCCGACGGTTCCCGGGAGGAGATTCTCCACGTCGGCCAGATCGCCCGCGACGTTGGCGGTCCAACAGTAAGCAGGCGGAAAGCTGGTGAGGATTTGCAGGCGTTTGGACTCCGCGGCACTGGCGGGAAAAAGCAACAGGAGCCACGCCAACATCGCCTTCCAAAAAGCACCGTCCAGCCGCTTTCCCAGCTTTCCACTGCCGCTCGTCGCCGGACTGTTCACATCGCCAATCTCGATCCGGGAACCCTCATTTGCAAACGATTTGCAAATCTGGCCCATGAGAAAGGCCCCGGCATGCCGGGGCCTGAATCCCAAAAATCACTTCATCAACAGCATCTGCCGCGCGCGCTTGATGCACTGGTTCATGCGGCGCTGGTAGTGCGCCGGGAGACCGGTGTACTTGCGGGGCAGGATGCGGCCTTGATCGGTCACGAACTGCCGCAACAGCGTGACATTCTTGTAGTCAAGGGCGTCCACCGTGAAGTCGATTTTCGGCTTGGGGCGCGGGGTGCGGGTCTCGCCGGTTCTGGTTTTGCCCCGGTCGCCCCGGGACGAGCCGTTTCGGGTGGTGTTTGTCTT
>CAZMLP010000457.1:0-2146 GCA_964566745.1 uncultured Verrucomicrobiota bacterium
ACTTCGTTGTTCCTCGCCCACAGATCCAGAAAGGATATGCTCGCATGTCGCGCCTCGTCGGCGCGCGGTTTTGCGTGAAACGGCGGTGTCCATAATTTCTTAACCGGCTGTTAGAATGAACCGCGCCGCGCCAGAAATCAAATCGCTCCCGCTTGGGCCAGGTCCTCCTTCGGCGTCACCGGACAGAACTCGATCACATCACCTGGCTTCAGCTTGGAGTTGTCCTCCGCTTTCAGGACATGGTGGCCGCGCCGAATCCTCGCCTTGCCGCCGTCGGCGACCAATTTGGACTGGTCGAGCGCCTGGTGAAGCGTCATGCCGCGCTCCCATTCGACCTTGTGGCACTTGCCGGTCTTGGTGTTTTTGACCGTTACAAACGGCGCTTTGATCACGCCGACCACCGCGTCGCCAGTCGCCATCACCACTTCACCGGCAGCTTTCATGGTGGACACCGCAACGTCGCCCGCCGAGCCGACGGCGCCGGTGGCGGTTCTAGTGGCGCCGCCTGTGGCGGAGGCCGCTGTCTTGCCTGCAAACTTCACGCCGCCCGCGGCGGTGTGACCCGCCGAGGAGATGGTGTCCGACGCAATGGAGCAGCCAGCGAGCAGGGCGACTGCGAGATAGGAGAGAGCCTGGGATTTCATGGAGCGATGAGGTAGAAATTGCTTAACTTCAACTTATATGACGATTAGCACCGGTCATTGGATCATTTGATCGTGAAAAATATTCACGCCGGGTTTTCGGCCCTGCCGGTCCCCCCGCCCCGTCTGCCTTAATGCGTGCAGACCAGGTCTTTGCGGGCATCAATGCCCCACCTTTGCCCGGCCGCCTCAAGATCGTTGGTAAGGCTCCAGCGATCCGGCGCCGGCTCGCCGACATGCCCCGGGTTGCCGCCTTTGAGCTCCATGCACCCTTTGTTGTTGCCCACGCGGGCGATCAGGTCGCATTCCTCGGCGGTGAGCTGGATATCCGGCAACGCGGCGAGCTCGTCCACCTTGGATTCGATGGTCTTGCCGCCTCCGGCTTCCTGGATGAGGGTGGGCACCACGCTGCGCACCGCCGGCCGGGAAAGGTTCCAAAGGCTGGCCAGTTGCAACATGGTGATGCCATGCGCCCGCGCGACGTCGCGCATGGCCTCCAGTTTCGCGGCGCCGGCCTCCACCCAGCCCGCCGGGCGGAACGCGCGATGGTCTTGCTGGCCAAACTTGTGGCCCGGCTTCACGTCGTCATGAAAAATGCCGCCGTAATCCACCACGCGGGTCAGCACTTTGATGTCCTGTTGCGCGGCCGCCGGCAGGCAGAGCTCCCCCGGCCACGGCTCCAACGGATTCAGAATCACCATCGCCCAGTCGAGCAACGCGCCAAAGCGCTCGAAACACAGAATCAAGTCCAGCGTGAAGCCGTTGGCCGGCCCGGGAGCCACCCCCAGCCGGTCGGTCAGCCCCGCCTCGCGCGCTTTCTCCATTCCCGTCCACACCGCGTCATTGGTGTATCCAGTCGAGTCGGGGTTGTGCAAAAACAGAAGGTCAAATTTCGTCGCGCGGCAACGTTCGAGGGACTTCTCGGTCGCCATGCGAATGTAATCCGCGTATTGGGCGGGGGGACGCAGGTCCGGGTGGGTGAAGCGGGGGTAACCCTTGGAACCATCCCGTTTGCCGGAATAGAAATCGTGGCCGATCGTGCCCGCCAGGCAGTAGGAATCGCGGGGCAGACCCGCCAGCGCCCGGCCGAGCATCTCGTCCGCGGCGCCGGTTCCGTAAACGTCCGCCGTCACAAAGGTTCGTATGCCCGCGCGGTAGGCGTGCTGAATGACATTGATGTATCGCTCCTCGGAGAGGGGCTCGCCAAAGTGCATGTAACGGCCGCCGCTCCAAGTTCCGTGGGCTGTGCGTGTCAGATCCATAAATGTTTGCGGTTAATATCGCGTTTGGGCGCCGGCAGGCAATTCCACAATTTCACCCGATTTTGCCAAACTCACAACGCGACTGTCTCCAACCACGCGCTCGGTCCAAACTTTTCACGAAAGCTCGCCGCCAGCCGGTCCGCGTCCGGCCGGCTTGCCGCCAGCGCGAAAGTGGTCGAGCCGCTGCCGGACATGAGCGTCGCCACCGCTCCGTTGGCCCGCAGATGCTCCTGATACAACGCC
>CAZMLP010000458.1:0-9017 GCA_964566745.1 uncultured Verrucomicrobiota bacterium
GACCCGAATGTCCTTTTGGAAGAGCTGGGCAGGCGCATCGCGCCGGAAGGTAAAATCAGGGGCCATTGGCGTGGACCGGCTGAAACGGCTTTATATCTTTACGGGCCTTCGGCGGACAAAATGCGCGGACAGATTTCGGATTTCCTCGCCTCGTATCCTTTGTCGAAAGACGCTCGAGTGGTGACCTTTGCCCCGCCAACAGAGGCCGGCGATAACGTATAAGAAAAATAGGGATTCACTTCGGTGAAGCGGCGCCAAACACCATCCCGGGATCCTCCGCGAAATCGCCCAGCATTTTTGCCGTTTCTTCCTCCTTGAGCGGAATATATTTCGCTGTGGCGCTGGCGAGCAGCCCGCCGTCCGCGTCGCGAATCTCACCCTTGGTTTCGACGATTTTGTTGCGGCGATTGAGCGTCACCTCGCCAGTGGCAACCGTTTCCTCGCCGGGCCGCACGGGCTGGACAAAGCGGACGGTCAACTCCGCGCAATACGCGAGGCGCTTCGTTTGCACGCCGCAGGCCCACACCATCACCTCGTCGAGGATCGTTGCCACAATCCCGCCATGCAGCGTTTGTTGAAAACCGACCCAGCCCGGCTGCGGCACGAAACGGCTGCGAACGACGTTGCCATCCGTCTCGAAATCGAGTTTCAGGCCCGTGGGGTTCTGCGTGCCACAAACGAAACAAGATTTGGTGTGGGGAAGCTTTTGCATGATGTGTTGTCGACGAAAGCATGCCACGCGACCGGCGAAGGCGCGAATCAAAACAATCTGAACAGGAGGCAATGGAGAAAACAGAGAACAAAGCTTCCGCTCTCCGTTTTCTCTGTTCCTACTGTTAGACATTTTGACTTTGTCAAACGACCGCGCGGCGTCCAGACTGCGCGCAATCAAAACCCCCGTTTCAGCGAGGCACCTATGCGAAAATTTTTGCTCCTGTCGGCGCTTCTTCTGGTCGCGACAGCAAACCAGTCCGCCGCGCAGAATCCGGCGCTTCCCATCGTCCGCAACGTCGAGTGGCAGCCGCTGACCGCGCAAGTGCGACGCTTGCTCGAGGCCACCGGGCAGCAGGGCGCGCCGCTCGCGCCCGCGGTCCGCGCCGCGCTGGACCAATTGCTCGCGAAGGCCGATCCCGAGCCGGAGGCGTTGCAAAGCATTTTGGACCGCTATTGCCTCTTCGGCGTGACGATTAATCCCGAGATGCGGGTGAAAGTCGCGGTCGGCGCCGCGAAGCCCGAGCTGGTCGAGCACGGCTGGCGGCAATTCCTCGTGAAAGTCGCGAACGACGCGGGCGCGACGAGCGAGCTGGTGGCCATCAGCCCCAACGCCATCGCGGCGCATGAGGGCGGCGCGAGTTACACGCCCTCGACCGCCTATTATCGCAAACGCGGCAACACATCCCCGTTGCCGCCAAACTCCGATCTTTGGCTGGACGTGCAAATGGTCAACGGCCAGCCGATGGTCAAAAAGCTGAGCGGCCTGAGGCTCGAGTACCGCCTCATCCAGCTTTACAGCCGGGACGCCGGCAAGCGCGAGGCGAAGATCGCGTTTAATGCCGGCCAGGGGACGCAAGACCTGGGTTTCCGCAGCGAGGCTGACGTCCTCTTCACCGCGTTGCCCGCGCAAACACTCACGTTCGGTGTGCGGGATGAGAACAACAAACCGGTCACCGCCATGTTCTTGATTCGCGACCAGCAGGGGCGGGTGTATCCCTCGCAGGCGCGGCGGCTTGCGCCGGATTTTGGCTTTCATCCGCAGGTGTACCGCGCGGACGCCGAGAAAGAAAAGCTGCCGGACGGCACTTACACGGTCGAGTTTGGGCGCGGGCCGGAATACTTGACGCAGACGCGCACCGTGACCATCCAGGGCAAGTCCGCGAAGTTCGACGTGAAACTCGAACGCTGGATTGACCCGTCGAAGATGGGCTGGTGGTCCGGCGATCATCATATCCATGCGGCGGGCTGCGCGCATTACACGAAGCCGACCGAGGGCGTGCTCGCGCCGGACATGATGCGCCATTGCCTGGGCGAGGATTTGAAGGTCGGCTGCAATCTCACCTGGGGTCCATGCTTCGACTTCCAGAAACAATTCTTCACCGGCAAGGACGACAAGGTTTCACAGTTCCCGTATCTGCTGCATTATGACGTGGAGGTCTCCGGCTTCGGCTCGCATCAGTCCGGCCATCTCTGCCTGTTGCGCTTGAAAGAGGAAATTTATCCCGGCGGCGACTCGGACACTCACTGGCCCACGCTCTGCCTGAACACGCTGAAATGGGCGCGCAAGCAGGGCGCGGTGGTCGGCCCGGCGCATTCCGGCTGGGGTCTTGAGGTGAAGACCAGCGAGCTGCCCAACTTCGAGGTGCCGAAATTCGACGGCATCGGCGCGGTGGAATATATCGCGGATGTCACCCACGAGATTCCCGACGAAAATGGCAAAATGGTCCGCGCGGTGGATTTCATCTCCACGGTGGACACCCCGCATGTGTGGGAGTTGAACATCTGGTATCACACGCTCAACGCCGGGTTCCGGACGCGCATCAGTGGCGAGACCGATTTCCCGTGCATCTATGACGAGCGGGTCGGCCTGGGCCGCTCGTATGTGAAGATGGACGGCAAGCTCGACTACGGCGCCTGGTGCGAGGGCATCCGGCAGGGGCGCAACTACGTGGGGGACGGCCGCAGCCACCTCATCAACTTCAAGGTGAACGACACGTCAATGGGCGAGAACGGGAGCGAGTTGAAGCTGGCAAAGGCAGGAACGGTGCGCGTCTCGGTGAAGGCCGCCGCGCGCCTCGACGAGACGGCGCATCCCGAAATTAAGAATCGCCGCTACGACCAGCATCCCTACTGGCACATCGAGCGGGCGCGCATTGATGGCACACGCGAGGTCCCGGTCGAGGTGATCGTGAACGGCTTTCCCGTGGCGCGGAAAAACATTGTGGCGGACGGCACAATGCGCGACCTGGACTTCGACGTGAAGCTGGATCGCAGCAGTTGGGTGGCGGTGCGGATTTTGCCGTCATCGCACACAAACCCGATTTTCGTGCTGGTGGATGACAAGCCGATCCGCCCGTCGCGCAAAAGCGTCGAGTGGTGCCTCAAAGGCGTGGACCAATGCTGGTCGCAGAAGCAACGCTTCATCAAGGCCGACGAGATGGACGACGCGAAAAAGACCTACGACCACGCGCGCGAGGTTTACAAGCAACGCCTGGCCGAGTCCGCGGCGGATTGAAGCTGATTTTAACCGCGGAGACGCAGAGAAAATGAGCACGTGTCTCAAAGCAACGCCTGAGGAACTGGAACAGCACCTCCGGCGTTGGTCCGCAGACTTGGGGCAATCGTTCCAGCTATTTTGCCGATATTGTCGAGACAGCGGGTATCAGCAAAAGGCCGCCGCTAAATTCGCGGGCCATGACTGGCGTATCGAACGTGGACTGCCGGTATGTCCGTCCTGCTTTGCCGCGCCATTACGCAAAGGCAAATACACGCCCGAGGAAATCAATTAGCAGAGACGCGCCTGCCTCTCTCCGCGTCTCAGCGCCTCTGCGGTGAACGAATAAATCAGGCGAGCTCGAAGATCGCCTCGATTTCGACCGCGATATTGCCGGGCAGGGAGCCCATGCCGACGGCGCTGCGCGCGCCCACCCCGTTGTCCGCGCCGAACACATCCGCGAACAACTCGCTGAAGCCGTTAATGACCTTCGGGTGGTCACCAAACTCCGGCGTGCAATTCACCATGCCGAGCACCTTGATCACGCGCTTCACGCGGTCCAGGCTGCCGAGACCTTCGCGGAGCGTGGCGAGGATCGCGAGACCGGTCTGGCGCGCGGCGGCCTTGCCCTGATCCAGCGTTGCATCCGCGCCGACGCGCCCGGTGATGAGCGTCTTGTCGGAGCGAAGCGGCCCGTGCCCGGAGACGTAAGCGAGGTTCCCGACGACGACCAGCGGCTTGTAAACCCCGATGGGCTTCGGCGCGGGCGGCAATTCGAGTTTCAATTCGGCAAGGCGGGCTTCGGCGCTCATAAAATTTTGTATGCGGTTTGGAAATTCAACGTTTGCTGCCGCCAAGACTTCTTGCGCCACGCCGCCGAGGCAAGATTTTTCAGGTGTCTATTTTGAGTCAAAGCGCGGACAATTCTCGTGTCGGCCAAAGACTTGCTTTACATCGGGAGAGATGGAAGGGGCCCGTCGCGCCTCCGTTATCGAATCGTAAAACAGTGTGAAAAGGCGAATGACCATCGCAGTGGCTGGATTGGCGATTGTCGTTGTCGGTCTGTTGTTGTTGACCTCCTCACCGACGCCGCCAGTGGCGTTGAATCTGATTTCAACCGAGTTGTCCAAAGACCGATTCTGGCTCGTCGCCAAATTCTCCCTGACCAACGCTGGCACACGATCCTGGCGCTTCGTGGACAGCTCGTTTCCCGGTGATCTGTGGCAGGTGAAGGTGAAAGCGGGCGAGGTTTGGACGAACGGGATCATGTACACTTCTTGGGTGCAAACCGCGAGTTGGCGCCTGGAGAAAACGCTCCGGCCCGGCGAGAGCCAGCTCGTGGCAATTGCTCTGCCGGCGGATGGCGTCGAGCGGATCGCCGGAGTGTTTTTACAACCGGGAGGTTTTCGGGGATCGAAGACTGCCAGAGCCATTGGCGATTGGTGTGACCGGGCCTTTCACCACCGGCCATCCGGACTCGGCACAATCAGTGTTTGGAGCACCAATGTTCTTTCGCATCGGGGAATGCTCGAGCAGGGGTTGCTGGCCACCAATGACATGGCACGCATCCCGTTCGACGCGACACGATGGCGTCACTGCGGGGTCTCCGAGAAGATCGCCATGGCGAAGGATTTGTTGGCAGGGCGGCAGCTCCTGGGAAAGACGAAAACGGAAGTCTTGGCGTTGCTCGGATCAGATCCAAACTTTCAAGGATCGACCGAGCTCTGGGTCCTCGGCTTCGAGGCCCCCGTGCCATTGGCTTTTCCGATGACCAAATATTTACAAGTGAGTGTCGATACCAACGGATTGGTCAGCGGGGTGAATCTGACGGGCGGGTATTAATCCGGGAACGACCGGCCAGGCCGACCTCACGGCACCACCCAGCGTTCCCCAGGATTTCCTGTGATCCGACCCGGACCGTACTGCTGCACGCTGCTATCGCCCATGGCCACGTTGCCTTGGCGGTTGTGGATGGCCTGGCTCCACGTCACTGCCGGATGGCCGGAAAACGTTAGCCTCCCGGGTCCGGCAACGACCCCGTTGGTCAATATATTACGATCTCCGGCCAAAACAGTTCGCGGTTTGGTCTCGTCGGCGTCGGCATTGAAGAAATAGCTGATGTTCTTATCGGTGAGACTGGCCATGTTCGTGGCGGGCGGGCGGAGGTCAGACGGACAGGAAAGCAGGGTTGGAGAAAGCTCGGCGGGAAAGGACTGGCGGAGGAGCGAGGCCAGGCTTCGCCGGCCGACCCATTCAGAAAGCCCGCCCAAGCTGGTCGAGGCGCTCATAGGATAGGCATCTTGGTGCGTAGTGGACCAAATGCGCATGGCCAATCCCACTTGTTTGAGGTTGTTCACGCATTGGATGCGACGGGATTTTGCTTTTGACCTGCTTCCCATCCGGGGCGCCAGCACCAGGAAAAGCAGGCTCGTGACAACGATGATAACCAGTAACTCAGGCAGCGTAAAGGCGCCCCGAGGGGCGGGAGTCAGGAAAGCTCCGGATGTTTTCATATCCGGAGGATTAGACGCTAAGGAATCCCCCAATGCTCCGGTGGATTGCCAACGCGGTATTGCGTCCAAGCATGGACGCTGCCATCACCCATCGCGGCGTTGCCTTGCAGCTTGTGAATGCTCGCTGTCCACCGGATCACCTCCCCGGACCGCATGTCCCTCCAGCCGGGGACGAGCGCCGCGGTGTTCGTGGTGATGTTGCGGTCCGCCGCCATGATCAGGCGCGGATTGGCCGGGTCCGCGTCCGCGTTGAAGAAATAGCTGATGCTATCGTCCGTGAGACTGGTCAAACTGGTCGCGGGCGGCCGGTTGTCGCCGGGGCAGGCGAGGGTGATCGGCGACACCACCCAGTTCGACCACGCATGGATGTGCCACGCGATGGCGTTCTGGCCCACGAACTCAGCCGTCCCGCCAAGATTGGTGGAGGTGTGCAGCGGGTAATGACCGCGATGGTCCGCCGACCAAGTCCCCATCGTTTGGCCCAGGCCCTTGAGCTGGTTTACGCACTCCAAACGCCGCGCCTGCGCCTGGCCACCTTTTTTCTTCCGCATGAAGACGAGGTAAACCGTCATGAGCACCGCCACCAGAACGACCAGCTCAAGGCCCGTAAAGGCGCGGCAGCGGCGACGGGCGTTGGGACGCGGCGTAAACATGCCCGCATCCTATCCTGCCGCCTGTATCCGACAATTACCAATCGGCCCGCGAATTGTAATCCTTCCTACCAAGTCACCGGCTCATCGCAGCCGGTAAAAGCGTTGCGACTGTCCTTGCGCCGAAGTGTCTTGCACCGTGACCGGTTGCGCGCCGCCGGGCACAGTTTGGAGCAAGGTCCAAGTGGCGAGGTCGCTCGAATATTCCAGCGAGTAATTGCCGGTGGAAGGCACTTCGATTACGAGCGTTACTGTGCCATCTGTCGCGCGTTGAATTTGCGTCGGCACAAAGCGCGGTTGGCTGGCATCATCGATACGAACAACGGCAGCCCCTTGCGATCCGACCGTGTAGCCTTCTGCCGACTGCACCGTTAACACCACGGTTTCAGGACCTTCGACCACCTCGTCCGCGTGTGGCCGGACGGGGATCGTGACACTGGTTTGGCCCGCGGGGATGATCACCGAGTTGGTGATAAGATCATAGTCCACTCCATTCTCCGCCGTGCCGCTGATGGCGACACCCACCGGCAGGTCGAAGCTCAAGGAGCCGGCCAAGCGCAATGTGAAGCTGCCGGTCTCGCCCAGCTCCGAGGCGAAGGGGTTACTGTGGATTGCAATTGTTATGGGAGACGGGGCAAGGACCGACTTTACGACGCCCTGCTCCGACGCCGCGAAAGCGAGCGAATCACGCCGCACAATCTTGCTGGCCACTCCGAGAACTCGTTGCCAGTGGACGAGGTCCGGCGAAGTCCAGCTCCCGCCATCGTCCCACAGGACAAACTGGCCGTTAATAAATTCCGCTCCGCGAATACTGGTGTAAGTCACCCCATCGCGACCCAGGTCATGCGGCTGCCAGTCGATGCCGTTGGTCGAGGTGAGGTATGGCCCGTACCATCGCGCGGCGAGAAAGATCCCGTTGCCGTAAGTCACCGCCGGCAGGTCATTGCCGGGTCCCGCGTCGCGCGGAGTCCAGTGAATCCCGTCCGGCGAGGTGACGAGCAGCGGCTTGAAGCGATCGGCCGATCCGCCCACGGCCACGAACAAACCATTTCCGTAAGTCACTCCGCGCAAGACCTCCGCACCGGAGCCAGCCACCGAATAGGCCCAGTTCGTGCCATCAGTTGAACTGAGCACCGACCCGCTGTTGCCCACCGCGACCCGCCGGCCACCGCCGACGGTGATCGCGCGCAACGCGCGGGCGGAACCATTGGTGTACACGGGCGTCCAAGTCACGCCATCCGGGGAACTCATAACGAACCCGGCGTCCGTGGGATCAAAGAGAATCGATGTGCCGTTGCCCACCGCCAAAAAAGATTCTCCATCGTAAGTTGTGTCCAGCACAACCCAGGTTTTCTCAACCACGCTTTCGGTCCAGTGGATGCCATCAGGCGAGCTGTTGAATAAAAGATAAGATATCGACTCGGTCTGTCCGGGAAGAAAAATATACCCGGCGGCCAGCAAAATGTCCGGACTGGCAGCCATGCTCCACAAGTGACGGTTGACCCCCGTGCGGTTTGTGGTCCAAGTGATTCCATCAGGCGAGGTGGCGATGCCTGCCGACCCATCGCTGGCAACGAACACTCCCTCGCCCCGCGCGAGTCCCCGGGCTTGGGGAAAAGGTCCGGGATGGTTGGTCCAAACCAGCCCGTCGGTGGATGTGTTAAAGCCGCCCGAGGCGCAGAAAAGGCCCTCTCCAAACCCCACGCCGAGGATATGCTGGCCCGGCGTGAGCTGGGCAGGGACTTGGATCCAGTGGAGACCGTCGGTGGAACGGTAAAACACGTCATTGTAAAACCCGACAAACACGCCGTTCCCAAACGCGACCTCCAGGAATGAAACGGCGGAATTGAAGTCCGGCGCTTTCGTCCAATTTTCCCCGTCCGGCGAGGTCTCGACGAAACCATAAGTGTGCGCCACAAAAACACCGTTGCCAAAGGTGACTCCATGCAAGTCAAACGGTATCGGCTGGACGGTCCAATGGACGGCATCGGGCGACGTGCAAATGTGCGACCCGACCGCGACGAACTTCCCGTTGCCGTAGGCAACGCCGCCCAAAAAATCGACGCCAGGTATGGACCCGGCCACCCAATCAACGCCATTGGTGGACGTGGTGACGGTTTGGCCAAAACTGGCAAATCCGCTGCCCACGGCGACGAATTTCCCCGCGCCAAAGGTAACATCGGCCAATCTGACGCGAGTGCCGCTTTCGCGCTCGCTCCATTCCACGCCATCATTGGAGGAGAAAATGGTTCCGGCTCCGCCAACGATCACAAACGAGCCATTGACGTAAATTGCGCGCGTGGTCAGGCCCGGAAAACGAAACACCTCCTGCCACGGACCGAACGGTGATTGGCCCGGCTGGGCTTCGCCAGGTTGAGTCAATGCGGCTGAAACCAAAAGAAACGCCGCCAGCAGCGAGTGAGGACTTTTATGATATGGGGTGCTCATTTCTATGGAAGACCGCCCGTTTATTTCGCCGAGATGGTATTTTCAACGCAGCCGGTAAAACCGCCGCGTCTGGCCCTGCGCCGAGCTGTCTTGCACCGTGACCGGTTGCGCGCCGCCGGGCACAGTTTGGAGCAAGGTCCAAGTGGCGAGGTCGCTCGAATATTCCAGCGAGTAATTGCCGGTGGAAGGCACTTCGAT
>CAZMLP010000459.1:0-3746 GCA_964566745.1 uncultured Verrucomicrobiota bacterium
GGCGGTTTCCTCATTGGCGGCCAAGGCCGTTTCCAAATCATGGGTCGCGTGGCATGAGGTTCCGGGCCAAACCTTGGCCGCTGCCGCAATAATCCGCGCGCGATCCGACTCTTCCCGCGCACCGGCGAGGCCAATTCCCAACGCGTCGGGGCAGGGGAGGCGGGCTGCGATTTGTCGAAACAAGCGCTCCAGTTGCGGTTGGGTTAACAGGCGAATGTTGCCCGGGCCAAATTCCAACCGGCTCACCGCCTCCGTGCCATCGACCAGCAACGCGACCGTGCGCGTGCCGCCACCCTCAATTCCCAAAAGCAAAGGAAGTTTGTTTGGTTTACCCGCGTCGCTCATCGCCGGAGTATTTGTCGCGACGACGAGGATTTGAAGTCTGAATGAGCCGGTCGAACCCGGGGCAGGCTATTTCCAAACCAGATTGTCCCGGCAAGCGGATGCCTAATTGTGCACCGGCAACCGGTCGCCGGGCGCACGGCCTTTCGCCTGCTCCCAGGATTCGCGATCCCGGCGCTCCACGCCCTCGAGCAGAGCGTCAGCAATGTCAATGGCCAGATGGATCAGCGCGCGTAAAACGAGGGACACCAGGAATACGCAGAAACCCCACGAGCCGGCAATCGCGAGGGAAAGTTTGTTGTCACCCGAAAGCCGCCATACCACATAGGGCCAGGCGAGGCCGCCCACGATGGCGAGCGCGCATACCAAATCGCCTAATCCGCGCAATCCCGGGTAAGCTGTCCGTGCTCGCAGTTGGGAACGTGTTGCTCCCAGGCTGCCGTCGCTCTTCAACGTCAATTGGCTCATACAACACCTGTTGGCGTTTCTTTGGTCGTTAGGTTGTCGGGCGCCGCTCGTGCCACCATGGTCGATTTCCGCCCAAAATCACTTCGGCGGATTGTCTTTCCGGCCCAGCGATATGTTTTTCGGTTTCTCCGCCGTGCCCGACGGCACGAACGTTGCCCAAGTCATGCCGGACTCCGGCGTGAAGTTCGCCGTCTTGCCGGGGGCCGGTGGAATCCGCAGCAACACATGGCATTTCGGGCACTGGATTTCCCGGCCGGCGAACTGCTCGTCACACTGCAAGTGCTGCTGGCAGTGCGGGCATCCGAATTTGAACTCGCTCATGAGTTTGTGGGTTTGTTTGCCACAAGCTGCCCGAAGCCGTCATGGTATGCAATACCACGACTTTGCCTTTGTGGCAACTCGTGGCCGGGATCATCCCAGCGCGGCCAGGGCCGAATGATAGATCCCGGACGACTCCGTGGAATTGGTGACGGTGGTGTTCAGATTGCGAATGATTCCGTCCTGGATGCCATAAATCCAGCCATGAATGGAAAGCTCCTGCCCGCGCTCCCAGGCGTCCAGAGCAATGGTCGTTTGGCAAACGTTCGCCACTTGCTCGATGACGTTTAGCTCGCAAAGGCGATTGTGCGCCGCCTCGGAAGTGGCCGGGTCTATCAGACGTTCCCGGTGCTTTTCATGCACATCCTGGACGTGACGCAGCCAGTTATCCGCCAAGCCCACCCGATCCCGACGCAACGCCGCGCGCACGCCGCTGCAGCCGTAATGCCCGCACACGATGATGTGCCGCACCTTGAGAATTTCCACGGCAAATTGCATCACCGAGAGGCAATTGAGGTCCGTGTGAACGACGAGATTGGCGATGTTACGATGGACGAACATCTCGCCCGGCAGCACATCAACGATCTGGTTCGCGGGAACGCGACTGTCCGCGCAGCCGATCCACAGGTATTCGGGAGATTGCTGCCGCGCGAGCTTCTCAAAGAACTTTGGGTCCTGCTTGACGATGCTTGCGGCCCACGCTTTGTTGCTTTCGAAGAGATGGTTTAGAGTGCCCATGCGATTATGTCGGCGCAGTCTATCAAATCGACATCGCAACACAACCACGAGCTCAGAAGGATTTTGGCGCAAGCGCTCCGCCAGTGCTTCTTTCGAGCCAAGCCAACGGCGGTCCGGGTCTATGCCCCAACTTTTTCCTCCGAGGGGAAGCCGTGTTGCTCCCGGCCCTCCGCGCCGTCGAAATAGATGCTCACCTTGTACAATTCGTAGCGGCCGTCAGCCGCGTATTTGGCGCATTTCTTCCGGTGGGCGGCCTTCTCGGCTGGCGTCATTGGCTTGAAGTTGCGGGCAATCTTCAGGTTTTGCCGAAGCACGGCAAGTGAGTCCATGCCGCTGACTGTGGTGGTGACGGGTAGGCTCATCGCGTAACGCAACGCGTCCTCCACGCGAATTACGCCTTGCTTGATGGCCTCTCCGTTGCCGTTGAGACTTTTCATTCCGATGGGCGCGATGCCTCGCCGCACGAGGACCGGCAACACTTCGCGTTTAAAGCTTCGGAAACCCGCGTCAAAACCGGATAGCGGCATTTGCACGGAGTCGAACGGGAAATCGTGCGAAAGCATTTTCAAATGGAGTTCCGGCTTTTTATGGCCGGTGAATCCAATGAAGCGCGTCTTGCCCTGCTTCTTCGCCGCGAGCAAGGCCTCGATCGCCCCGCCGCGGGCGAAATGAAGCTCGGGATCGTTCTCGTAGGCAACCTCATGAATTTGCCACAAGTCGAGATGGTCGGTCTTCAGCCGCCGCAAAGATTCCTCCAACTGGCGCATTGCCACCTTTTTGTCGCGACCATGCGAGCAACATTTGGTCATCAAAAAGACTTGGTCGCGCCGGCCTTTTAACGCGTCACCCATCCACTCCTCGGCCTTGCCGTTATGGTAATCCCACGCGTTATCCATGAACGTGATTCCATTGTCGATCGCCTCCTGCACAATTTGTAGCGCCACTTTTTTGGAACTGGCGCCGGCCAATGTGGCCCCGCCCACTCCGAGCGCGGACACCACCACTTTCCTGCTGCCAAAATGGCGACGCGGCACCTCGCCCTTCGCCGCCAGATTTTGCGGTGGCGGCAGGTCGCCGGTGGCAAAAGATTTTGTCGGCAAGGAATGGTCAACGCTCGCTGGCATGGTGAAGCGCGTGGGTTTCCCGGGCGAATTCACCGATCATCTTTTCGTTGAAGACCGGAATGTCGTCGGGTTTGCGGCTCGTGACGAGTCCCTCGTCCACCACCACCTCCTCGTCCACCCAATCCGCGCCCGCGTTGATCAAGTCGGTTTTGATGGAGGAATACGACGTCATTTTCCGGCCGCGCACCACATCCGCCTCGATCAACAATTGCGGGCCGTGGCAAATGGCCGCCACCGGCTTGCCGGATTCAAAAAAAGCGCGCGCGAATTCCACGGCGTCGGGAAGGGTGCGAAGTTTGTCGGGATTGGCGACGCCGCCAGGCAGCAAAAGCGCGTCATAATCATCCGCGTTCGCTTTTTACAGCGGCACCTCCACCGGAAAGGAGTCGCCGGGAGATTTGTGGCCCCAACCAGTCACCTCGTCCTTTTCAGGAGAAATAATTTGGGTGGTGGCGCCGGCGGCTTGCAGGGCCGCGCGCGGTTTTTCCATTTCACTTTGCTCGAAACCATCCGCGACCAGAATGGCCACTTTTTTGCCGTGCAGAGATATCGTTTTCATAAGGCAGATTGCAGATTGTTTTCGCGAAATGCTCGGCGAGGCCCCGGACAGCAGCCTTGCGGTTCGTCGATTCACTCTGGTTCAGCTAGGGACGTGCCAGAGCCGCAAAATGCTCGTTGCGATGCTGGAAATGGCAAGGAGCAGATTCCGAAACTCGGCAGACGCTCTTGTAAAATCAGGCAACTGCCGCGCAACGC
>CAZMLP010000460.1:0-2873 GCA_964566745.1 uncultured Verrucomicrobiota bacterium
TTGCGTGCCTTCCCGGTATTGCGCGGTTTTCTTGAATGCTTCCAATCCCAGCAACAAACCGCCGTAGTCCGCCAAATTTTCGCCCAGGCTGGCCTTGCCGTTGATGTGCAGGCCGGGCAGCGGTTCGTAGGCATTGAACTGCGACACCATTACCTCGGCACGTTGTTTGAACCGCGCCGCGTCTTCAGGTGTCCACCAGTCCTTCAAATTACCCGCCGCGTCGAACTGTCGCCCCTCGTCGTCAAATCCGTGGGTGATCTCGTGGCCAATCGTGGATGCCCCCCCGTAACCATAGACAATCGCGTCGTCCAGCTCCTCGTCGCGCTTGCCTGGCACGGTGAAGATTGCGGCGGGCAACACGATTTCGTTGTTCGCCGGCTCGTAATAGGCGTTATAGGTTTGCGGGGTCATCGTCCATTCCGTGCGGTCCACCGGCTTGCCAAACTTCGAGACCATGTCGTTAAACGACCAACGAGACGCGCTCATCAAGTTTTCGCAATAGGAGTTCGTGCTGATGAAAAGCGCCGAGTAATCCTTCCAGTGGTCAGGATAGCCGACCTTGGAAGTCATTTTGGCGAGTTTTTCGCGCGCTTTGTCCTTGGTCGCGTCGCTCATCCAGTCGAGCCGGTCGATGCGCGTCCGGTACGCCGCGCGAATCGCCTCCACCAAATCAATGTAGCGCCGCTTGGTTTTCTCCGGAAAATATTCCCGCACGAAGATTCGCCCGAGAATCATGCCCATCGCGCCGTCTTGCGCGTCGAGCACGCGCTTCCAGCGGGGCCGCTGCTCCTTCTGGCCGGAAAGCACTTTGCCATAAAACGAGAAGCTCTCCTCGTCAAATTTCCGGCCCAGGCATTCGGCGTATCCCGAGACCAGTTGCAATCGCAAATACTCTTTGAGCACGGGAATCGGCGTGCGGGCGAGCAGACCGTTGAGCGCGGTGAAAAACTCCGGCTGCCCCACAATCACATAGTCCGCCCGCAATGCCATGGCGCCCAGCCGGTCCGCCCAAGCAATCAACGGCGTGTGCCTGGCTGTGAGCGTGGCCGGGGCCATTGTGTTGTACGTCTTCTCCGGATCGCGCAGGTCCTCGAGCTTGCGCGAGGCCTTGGCCAGCGCGGTCTCAAAGGTCATCAAATTCTTGGCCGCCTTGGCGGCGTGCCTGTCCGGGTAGCCAAGCAGCCTCAGCATCCGCGTCAGATGAGCCACATACTCCTTGCGAATTCGCGCGGTCCCCTGCTCCGGGCTGAAATAGTAGTCCCGGTCCGGCAACCCCAAACCGCCCTGCCCGATGTGAACGGACATCACGTCGCTCTGTTTCTCGTCCTGGTTCACCGACACGCTGCAAAACCCGCCGGCGCCGAGCGGACGCAACGCAAACGAGACATTGAGCACGTCCTGCACGGTTTTGATCGAATCAATCGACGCCAGTTCCGCGCGAATCGGCGCCAACCCCAGCGCGTCCGCCCTGGCTTCGTCCATGGCAGTGCTCCAGAAGTCGCCAATCTTTTGCTGGTCGCTTCCCTTTGGCGCGCCGGCTTGTGCCGCCTCCTCATTGATTTTGCGCAATTTCGCGTACAACTCCTCGCGCACCACATAGCCGATGCCCCACGCTGCCTCGGACGCGGGAATGGGATTTCGCTTTAACCAGCCGCCATTGGCGTATTCGAAAAAGTCCTTGGCTGGATCCACCGAGGAATCGATGTTCGCCTGAAGGATATCACCGCCGTTGGCAGCGGCGGTGGATGTCTGCGCCGGGGAATTCGCCAAACCGGCGCCAAACACGAGCGCGAGCAATCCGCCCCGCAGGAATATTTTCCAGTGAGTCATGTTACTTTGTCTCAGAGTTTTCAAAGGCAGGTTTTTCGATGACCGGTTTGCCACCAATGTAACGGGAAAGCCAGTTCTGCATTTCCCAATGCCAATAAATCGCATTTTGTGGATGCAACACCCAATGATTTTCATCCGGAAAGATCACCAGGCGGGACGGCACGTTTAGCGCCTGCAAGACCCCGTAAAGTTCCAGGCTGTTTCCATACGGCACGCGATAATCCAGCTCGCCGCAGGTGATCAGCGTGGGGGTCTTGAAATTTTTCGCGTAAAACATCGGGTTCTCCCGTTGCAGGCCCTCGACGTTTTCCCACGCCTTGCCTCCCATCACCTCCGGAAACCCGTGCGGCACATCGGTCGCGTATTGGGCGTAGGAGCTGTTCACACCCGCGTGGTCGATGATGGCTTTGAAGCGGTCTGTGTGGCCGAGCACCCACGCGGCCATGTAACCGCCATAACTCGCGCCCGCCGCCGCCAATTTTTTCGGGTCGATGTTAGGCAACTTCTTTAGCAGAAAATCGACATTCCGCATGATGTCCTCGAACGGCTTGTCGCCCCATTGGTTGAGAATGCTGCGGGAGAACTTTTCGCCGAAACCGGTCGAGCCGTGCCGGTTCACCCAAGTGACGATATAGCCGGGCGCGGCCAGCAAATGCGTGTTCCAACGGTAGCTCCAGCTATCCCGGCACATCGTGTGCGGGCCGCCGTGCATCAACTCGACGAGTGGATAGGTTTTGGCCGCGTCGTAACCCGGCGGATACACCAGCCAGCCGTGGACCTGTTCGTTATTCGCCCCCGTGAACCAATAGCTCTCCACCCGGCCAAGATCGAGCTTGGCCACCAAGTCATCATTGAAATGGGTGAGCTGCCGCGCCGTTCCAGTTGCGGCATCCAGTGCAAATAGCTCATTGGGCCGGCTGGTGGTGTCGTTCAAGAAAACGATGCTTCCGCCTGTCACCTCCACATCCGTTGAGGCGCCCTCCTTGTAAACGGCTGTCCAACCGGTGCCGTCCGCGTTGAGCTTAAAAATCGGCAGCACACCC
>CAZMLP010000461.1:0-5137 GCA_964566745.1 uncultured Verrucomicrobiota bacterium
GGGAGGTCCCGTAATTGCATAGGGACAAGCCAAAGCGGGGGTAGGAAATTTCCCTAGATCTAGCCATGAACATTTTTTGAGAAATGTCCGTGCATTGTAAATAAACACGGGGTGGCAAAGGGCTTGGGATGGGCACCAAGCATCGAGCTTATCCGGGGAGACGCCTCGCAACGGGAGCATGCGTTGCGGGACATTTTCAACCCGTTGCGCGGGCATGGTGCGGCTGGTGGATGATGCCGCCTGACCTGCCAGTGGCCGGCGAACGGGAGGTTTTATCCGGCGCGATGATTCCCGACAGCCGGATATTCCACCGATGTGAATAATCGCCTCATTCGCCCATTCCGCGCGGCCCTCGGCTTGCAACGGAATACCGGTTGCTCTCACGTCTGACGAATTGTTTGGACCGGTCTGCGGGGCAAAATCAAGCAACGGCTGCGCGGCCTGGGCCCGCACAGCCGGAAGAATCGGCGACTGGCGTTCGGATTGACTTCCAAGCCGCCTCACCCGTCGATTGCCAAGGCTTCTTTTCCCGCGCCCATTGCGCTACACGGTTAATGAAGATGGTCTAATCTTCTCTTTTGCCGTTATAGATCACACGCGAGCTGCGGTTGTAGGTGAAAAACGAGTAGGTCCAACTCAGGACCACGGAAACCTTGTTCCGCAAGCCGACCAGGAAGAGCAGATGAATCACGAGCCACGCCAGCCACGCGAGGAAGCCACTCAACTGCATGCCCGCAATCAATGCCACAGCGCGCGAGCGGCCGATTGTCGCGAGCGATCCCTTGTCGCGATAAACAAACGGGTCGCGCGTATTGGGTTTGGCCCAGCCCTCGATGTCGTGGCTGATGAGCGTGGACACGTATTTCCCCATCTGCATGGCCGCCGGCGCCACACCGGGCACGGTCTGCCCCTTGGGATCGACGAGCGACACGAGGTCGCCAATGGCGAACACATTGGACTGGCCGGGCAGCGTCAGGTCAGGATTCACTTTGAGCCGTCCGGCACGGTCCAGCGGGGTGCCGAGTGACTTGGTCAACGGATTTGCCTCGACCCCCGCCGCCCAAACAATCGTTTCTGCTGCGATGGTCTCGTTGCCCAGGAGAACAGCGCGATCCTGAATGTCCTGCACCCGCGTGTTGAGACGGACCTCGACGCCCAGTTCCTTCAGTTGCCTCAACCCGACTTCCGCAGTCTCGGCCGGAAATTGCGGCAGCAGGCGCGGTCCGGCCTCAATGAGAATGACCCGGCCGCGCGCGGGGTCCACGTTGCGAAAATCGTCCGCCAGGGTGTTGCGAAAAAGCTCGGCGAAGGCCCCGGCGAGTTCCACACCGGTCGGCCCGCCACCCGCCACCACCACGGTCATCAGGCGCGCCCGCTCCGTCTCGTCGTGCGAAATCTCCGCACGCTCCAACGCGGCCAGGATGCCGCGCCGAATATGCAACGCGTCGTCGATGGATTTGAGGCCGGGCGCATGTTCGGCCCATTCTGAATGGCCGAAATAGGCCGTCCGCGCGCCGGCGGCGATGACCAGATAGTCGTAGTTCAGGGTGGTCGTCTTGCCGGTCACCTGCCGGTTGGCCAAGTCGATCCGCTCCACCTCGTCCATCAGCACCGTGATGTCCCGCCGCTCGGAAATGATCGAGCGGATCGGCTGCGCGATGTCCGGCACCGAGAGGCCCGCCGTCGCCACCTGGTAAAGCAACGGCTGGAACAGGTGGTGGTTGGAGCGGTCAATCAACGTGATCCGCGCGCGCCGTGCCGGGAAAGCCTGGCAGAAGGTCAGGCCGCCAAAACCGCCGCCGATCACCACGATGTGAGGAAGAACGGGCTCGTTCATAGGTGCCTTGCGTCAAGAGCATATACTGAAGAGGCGTGCCTTGCCAGCAATCATCAGTAATTTTAATAATTTTGCATTCGGTTCATTAGCAACGCCAGACTTGGCACGCCTCGCAAGGACTGGCGGGTGACGAGATACCCTGCCGGAGCGGCGCGGAGAATAATCCTTTGGGAGCAGGTAGCGGTGAAACAAAACGAAACGCCCCGGCGGCGAACCACCGGGGCGTCAGGAAGTTTTTCGGAACCGGCTAGCGTCCCGGATCGAGATTACTGGCGCAAACGATAGAACTTCGCGCCGGTCGGGTTTGCCGGGGTAAATGGCGACGCGGCGCCGGCCACATCGGTGTAGGTTCCATTCACCGTGTCCGACTGTTGGAGCACGCCCGTCGGCCAGGTGATGGAGATGGCGCCGCCGGTCTGGCTGATGGACAGCTTGAGCTCGCCGCCGGCACCGCCACCGGTCGTGCCGGCCTGATAGTGCGCGGCCACCCGGGCGGCGCTCAGGGCCGAAGCGTAAATCGCCGCTTCATCAATGACGCCAGCAAAGGTGTCGCCCCAGCCATTGCCGGTCGCGCCAATGGCCCAATCCGCGTCATTGACGGCCACAGCGCCGGTGGTGTCCGCCACAGTGGCGACTTGGACGCCGTTGCGATAAAGGGTCCAATGCGCTGTGTCGCAGGTCGCCACCAAATGCACCCAATTGGCGCCGCCAAGATCCTCCGCCGGGACGGCAAAGCTCACTGTGTGGGCATTGGTGCCGTCGAAAGAGCCGGCCACGTAAGTGGCGCCGGCGCCCTCCATCCGCAAGAAAACCTCCGGGCCGGTGAAGACGCCGCCATTGGTCTCCACAGCGCCATCGGGGTAATTGCTGAAGGTCACCGGGCCATGGGAGATGATTCGCGCGACATCGCCCTGGGTGGCATCCGGCTTGATCCACGCTTCCAGGGTGATCGCCCCGCTGATTTGCAACGCGCCCGGGTTTCCCAGGCTGATCAAACCGGGCTGGCTTGAGAGCTGGATCGCGGCGTTGTTGGTCTCGAAACCGGCGTTGGCCGGGGCTTGCGGGCCCGCCGCCCGGTCGCCAATGGCGATGAGGCTGGCATTGGCGAACGGCCCAGCCGAGCCGCTGTTCGTGGCACTGGCGTAAGCCGGCTCGTTGAAGCGCAAGTAAGTGGCGGGTTGCAAGGCTTGGGTGCTGGCACCGTCATACGCCGCGGACAACACCAGCGTGGCGTAATTTGTGGCCGGATGGGCGTTTGTGCCGGCCTCATAATGAGCCGCGATTTGGTTCGTGGTGAGGACGTAATTGTTGTAGATCGCCAACTCGTCCACCAAGCCCTCGTAAGGGTTGTTGCCGAGCGTGGAGGACTTGTTGTAAGCGCCGATCGCCAGATCCACAGGGTCCGAGCCGTCCTCGGTGGTCTCGGTGTTGGCCGCGTAAGTGGCGGCGGCGTTTTGCGCGACTTGGACGCCATTGATATACGCGGTCAAGATTCCTTGCCAGGCCGTCGCGCCATTGCCGGCCGGGCTGACATCGGTTTGCGGTTCCCACGTAACCACGAAGTGCTGCCATTCACCAACGGTATAAGGCGTGGAGGTCGTCACGTCCTGCCCCCCGCCACCGGTGCCGGTGTACACGCGAAAATTCCAGCCCACACCCTCGTAACCGGATTGAGTGGAATAGGTGTCGTTTGGAGCGCGCTGGAAAATGACCCAGCCGGTGCGGTTTCCGGCTTTGGCGTAACGATTATTGACAGGACAAGCACCGGGATTGATCCGGTCGCTGGTGGCTTTCAGCCAAGTCTCGAAAGTGAACGGAACCTCCGGCCCGGGATTGTTCGCCGCCAGCCAGGGGATGTCTGTGGTGGAGGAGCCGTTGCGCCAATGATAGGCATAAGCCCCGTCCTTATCGGTCAGGACGCCATCAGCCTTGTGCCGCACCTGGTCGCTGTTCGCGCCTGCGCCAGCGTTCTGGGTGGAACCCATGTTCACCGCCACATCAGTGTCCGGCGAGGCCTCATTGAAGCGGAGGTACAGGGCCGGCGCGTCCTGCTGCACCAGCGTCTCGTAAGGAGTCGCGCGCGCGGCGTTGGTCGCGTTTTGGTAGTGGGCAAGAATTTGCGCCGCCGTCAATTTTTTCGCGTATAGCGCGACCTCATCCACCGCGCCGCGAAACGGATTGGAGCCCGCCTCGGTGTTGTTGTAAGAACCGATCGCAAGGCCCGCCGCGCCATTCCCCTGCTCGTCGCCATGATCGTTGGTGTTCGCCTCATACGCCTTCGGATCGGCGGAGGTATTGCCGCCGGTGGCCGCTTGCTGGCCGTCGATGTACATCGTGGCGGTCTGCGTCGCGGCATCCCACACAGTGACGACGTGCTGCCATTGCCCGAGTTTGTAGGGCACGCCGCTGGTGATGCTCACGCCCACATGGCTGCCGACTCCCGTATAGGTGCGGAAATTCCAGCCCACATCGGACTGGCCGTCGCCGCTATAGGTGTCATCCGGGTTGCGCTGGAAATAGACCCAGCCCTGGCGGTTGGCCACGGGGCCGGAATAACGGTTCATGATGGGCGCCGGTCCGACGAACGAGCCCGCCACCTTGTCGCTGGTGGGGTAAAACCACGCCTCGATGGTGAAGTCCTTGCTCGCGTCAGGATTGACGCCCGCGTTCCACGGAACGATGGAACGGGCTGAGGAGTCAAAGTAAGCGGCCGAGTTCGGGCTGCCGGCGATCGCGCCCGCGACAGGATGCACATTCAAGTTGGTGGCGTTGGCAGCCAGCCCGATGCTGCCAATATTGACATTGACGTTTTCGCGCTTGGTCGTGTCGTTAAAACGGTAATATCCGCGCGGATTGTCGCCCAGCACGGTGGCTGGGTAATCGGCGGCACGGAGGCTGGCGGCAGCCAGCAACACTGTGACGACGGCCAGGCCGCGGGTGATTTCAGAGGTTCGATGCATAGTCAGTTACCCTTTCGTTTTCGGTTATGGTTTCCAATACATCCCGGCAAAATCCCAAACGAGCTTGGCCCTTCGCACGAGGCCGTTTCCATGAGGCACGGTCTGTTTCTCGCTGCCATCCGGAGCCCCGCTGTTTCCAATGTTTGTTTAGCCCGATTCGCGAATCCGCCGCCAGCACAGGAAAGTGACATTCCTGCCTCGGGAAGGTCACAAGCTTCCGTCCTCATGGGGTGCACACCTGTCGTCGTTTGAGATTCGCAAGGGCCACCAGATTAGTTCAGCCGCCGCGTCTGGCAAAAGGATTTTAAGGAAAGCAGGACTATTGAGGGCTGGTTGGTGC
>CAZMLP010000462.1:0-5561 GCA_964566745.1 uncultured Verrucomicrobiota bacterium
CCCTCCGGGGTGGGTTGCGGACGGAATGGGCGTGCCTGAGCCCCTTGATTTACCTTGAACCGGGCGAGCGGGCGTGGGGGTTAATTTCATGGTCTCAATATGCTGGCCTTGATTTGCAACGTATTACGCGTTCACCGGAGGTTCCCCGGGGTTTTTGGTGGAATGCGCCGGGAGGAGATTGAGGAAAGAGCCCGCGCTCCCCAAGGACGATAGGGTCGGACGGGACAATCACATGCCGGTGGCAAACCACCTTTTTCGAATTCTATCGAAAACAGCGACATGGCTCGTGAGCAGATCCAAAATGGACCGGGCGGCTTGAATCACCTTGAATCGGCCGAAATTCCAGGGTTTTCCGAGGAGTTGGGGGTGACTCGGTCGGGAATCGGGGCAGGGGAAGGGGGCACAGTCGCCTCAGACCCGCCGTCCAGGGTGGTGCGGAACGGAATGGTCGTGCCCGAGCACCTTGATTTACCTTGAACCAGGCGAGCAGTCACGAGGGAGGTTCTCTCATGGCGGGTGCCGGGGAGCACGTTCCGGCCCGGAAGTTCCGGTTAAAACGGCTTGGCTTGCCCGGCCGGTTCCTTGGCGCGGCAGTTCGAGTCATAATTCTTTCTTTGGTTGGCATGGGCCAACGATCAACCGGCATTTTTACACGATTCAAATGCCGAAAGCAAAGGCACCGTTGACTGTATTGACTCCATTGACTGTGTTGACTCTATTAATTGGAAACTGTGGATTTTGACAGGAAACGGAGTGTCAAAACCTTGATAAGGAATGGTTTGGGAATGGAGTTGAAAATTGCGACAGAATATTTGGCGGCGTGACGGACTGTTAAGGGGGAAATCGCGCGCCGGCTAAAGAGGCGTAGCCAGCGCGGTTGGATGGAGCGCTTCCCGAAACCGCCAGAATTTCCGCCTTTTTGACCCTCTTGTGGGGGGGCTTTTCCCCCGGCAACAGTGACAATTTTAATGAAAGAAACACTCCGCTTATTGAGAACGGCTGGTGGGGAATTCCTTTGAAGTCTCTTTCCGCAGAAAAAAAGCGCCCGTTCCAAAGGGAACGGGCGCTGCGAGACGATCTTATGGCTTAGCCTTTCTTCAGGCGGAAGAAGCGCTGGCCACCATCCGTATTTACAGTGACCTGCATTTGGTCGCCATTGGCTGAGGCGCCATTTACAGCGCTCCAAGCACCGGTGACCGCAGTGGCGCCTTCCAGCACATATCCAGTGGCCGACGCGGGCCAACTGATCACAACGGTGTTGGCGGCCTGCTTGACGGTCAACTTCGGCGAGCCCCCACCCGAGCCGGGCAGCGCATCAGGACCCGCGGCGAAGGACGCTTGAACTTGCGACGGGGTCATGGCGCCCGAGGACAAACGAACCTCGTTATATTTACCGCCCCATCCTGCGTCCGCGATAAACTGGGAACGGCCCAGCCAGTTATTAATGTCCTTTCCGGCCATATCCGAAAGCGCGCGGGGCGCGAGTCCGGTCGCCACCAAAACGCCGTCGAAATAGAGCCGGGCGGTGTTTCCACTGAAGCTCCAGGTAATCGCAATATGCTTTTCCTGGTTGCCGGGGATCCAGCCCGGAGGGGCAGGATCAAGAGTAGTGACATCGCCGGCATCCGGGAAGTTCGCCACAAAACGGGGGAAGCCATCCCCGTCGCGAGCGACGAAGAAGAAATAATCCTCGCCGTTTGCCGCCTCGTCCTCGACTCCGCTGGTGCTGACGCCGAAGTCAAAGACGCGGGACCAAACGCTGCTTTCACGCTGGGTAATCCAGAGTTCGACGGTTCCGTCCGCGCCCAGACCGGAGAGCAAGCCATTGGGGAGGTTGACGTAGGAGCCGAGCCCGTCGAGGCCCAGTTGACCGCCGCTGAATTCGCCCCCGCCACCCTCGACTGTGCCATCAGCGGCGCCGACAGAATCTTTCACGGTTGTGCCCGAGGTCTCGCTGAAGCTGTAACGGTGCTTGAGCGAAACGGTGGGTGATTTAACCGTGAGCGTGGCCACGTCGGAGGTCAACGCGGTGGTCGCGCCGTTGACAATGTTGGTCACCCGCACGGTGAAGCGCGCGCCGGAGTCGGCGGCACTGGTGTTGTTGATTGTCAGGGACGGCAGGATTGCTCCCGGAATGGCCACGTCGTTTCGATACCACTGGATCGAAATCGGCGAGGAGCCGCGCAGGCCAACCTTCAAGGTGGCGTTGCCGGTCTCGTCCGAGGTCACACTCTGGGGCTGCGAGGTAATCGTCACCGGGGCTGGCTCGCTGCTCAATTTGTCGGGTCCGCTGAACGAGCTGCCCAGCGCCTGCCCGGGGGTGAAGGCATAGTTATAGAGACGCACCTCGTCATACTCGCCCTGCAAGTTGCTGTCCCCGGTGTAGTTCGAGCGGCCCAGCCAGACATTCACATCATTGATGTCGCTCAACTTGTCGTCAGTTTTGCTGGAGCTGACTTGCAGGCCGTTTTCGTAAGCGGTGATCGTTCCAGTGGCCTCGTCCCATGTGACCACGAGATGAACATCCTGGTTGAAGGCCGTGGTCCGGTTGTCCACGGTCACGATTCCGCCACCAGCCGGGTCCTCGTTTCTAACCTCCAGGCGACGGGTGCTGGTATCTGTGCCATTCATGGCGCTATACATGAAGTAGTCCCGTCCCTCGCCGCTGCCTCCGGGGCCCAGGATTTCCTCGGTCGCGTCCACTGTGCCGCTGGAGCCGAAGTCAAAGACGCGGGACCAGTTTTGGGCCGCGGAGATCTTCATCCAAGTTTCAAACGTGAACCCGCCGCCGCCGCCTTTCGAGGCGGCGTTTTCCGAAAGCAACCCGTTGGGAAGGTCTCCATAAGGCGCGTCGGCCGAGCCGCCGCCCGGGAGGACCAAGCGCGAGCCTGTGAAGGTTGCCCCGCTCCCTTGGACTGTGCCATCGGCTGTGCCCGCGCTGTCCTTGAAGGTTAGGCTGGTGGCGTCGCCCGCCGTCTCGTTGAAGTTATAGCGATGCTTTGGCGGCGCGGAAATCGGCGCTGACGTCACCGGACCTGGCGCCGGAGGCGTGGCCGGATCAATAAACGCGGCTTTCTCGGCATTATAATTTGAGGCGATTTGCTCGGGAGTGAGCACGCCATCATGAACCCTCACCCGGGCAATGGTTCCCGTAAAGCGCAAACCGGCCGTGGGGGTGATCCCGTCTCCTTCCATCTGCGAGCCAATGAGAATCGTGGTGTCCGGGTGGGTGCTGAGCCGGCCATCTCCAAGAAACTCGCCGTTTTGGAAGACGCCGTCGGAATAAACCCGGGTGGTGGTCCCGTCGTAAGTGTAAACGAGGTGGTGCCACTTTCCCGCCTCCGGACCGCCGCCTTGGTTGTTCCAGCCGAGATCAGGGTTGCCCCAATGGCCAACCGCGCCCCACCGGAAATCCGAGCCGTAGTTAAAAGACATGTTCGAGCCGTCCGGCCCTCCGCGATTACCCCAGGAAACCAGCGTCTCCTCGCCGGCCAGATCGGGATTGAGCGCCCACACCTCAATGGAGGCCGTGGGGTTGTCCCCGGTGATCTCCGCCGGGGAGGTGAGCGGGCTGCCGCCGGAGGCCGCGGTCATGTGCTGGAGAAAATCCGTTCCGTCAAGCTGGATGCCTTTCGTTCCTCCGGTCGTGCCGATCACCGGCACATCCGCCGCCGCGCCGGTGGCGACAAAAAAGCCGCCCAATGTGCCGGTGTTCGTGATGCTGTTGAGCGGCCCGGCCGGCAAGGCGGTCGCGTCAACATTGACGAACAGGGCGCCGGCGGATTGAATTTGCTGGGCTTGCGCGCCGCCCAGAACGCCCGCCGCAACCAAGGCCGCTGTGAGAGCCGGAAGACCCGCCCCCCGTCCGCTGTTGATTCGTTGCTTAGGTTTCATGATTTTTTGCTTAGGATGGTTCTCCCGCAACACGAATGCGCGTCAAATAGCCCGCGGCTCATCAACACGGCACCAAGCATTGGGAATGCTGAAACCTATCAAAGCGACCTCACCAAGACCATGAGAAATTGCGCAAATGTTTTGTGCTTTTGCGTTTTTGTTTCTTGCGGTTCTTCGGGGTTGTGAGGCTTCCGGTTCCCCGCTAGCCTCCTTCCGTGCCCATTCGTGGACTTCCCTTGTCCGGCGCGCGATTGAGAGCCGTCCTGACGCTCAAACGCAAAGTTCCCGCGCTGGAGAGGCGCGTTGCATGGGGTTCGGAACCTGGGGTGACTGGCGCCGGGAGAAGGGACCACCTTGGCCTTTACGAAACATTTTCCAATACTAAGAAATCGCCGCCGCCATATGCGCTGTATCGCATGTGTTTTCCGGCCTTAAGACATCCCAAGCGCCCATGAGCTGGTTTCAACTTGACGCGGAAAGCACGGCGGCACGGGTGCGTGCCCAAGGGCCACCCGTGAGGATTCCCGGGTTGCTCCAGTCGTTCATTCACGGCATTGCCGGGTTCACTTTGTTAAGCGTTGCCGGTTTCGCGCCGTGGGCCATCGCTGGAAAGTGGCTTTACCAGCATATCGGCGAGACGGGCCTTTATGTGGTCTGCGCGGCGGTGTTCATTGGTCTTAGCGGTCCGCTTCTGCACGGGTTGGTCATCGGGCCGGGATCGTTGGGCCGTTTTTATAAACTTTTTGCCCCCGCTTTTTCCGCTTACTCCGTTTTGTGGATTACTGGATGGATGCTGTTGCGCGGACACCCGGGGAGCGTCGCGGGATTGCTGGGCGGCACGGTGGCGATGGGCTGGATTTTGGCGCGCACCTTCGGCGCCGAGGAGACAATCAAAATCATCGCCGCGCTGTTTGTTCTCAATTCACTCGGCTACTTCATCGGCGGCGTGGTCGAGGGCTCGGTCATCGGCATGAAGTCCCTCGCGTTTTTCGGCGACCCGATGTCGAAGCGGTCGCAGGCCGTGACCGCCAAGCTGTTGTGGGGCGTCTGTTACGGAGCGGGCTTCGGGGCCGGGTTAGGACTGGCTTTTTATCTTTGCCAGGCGCGTGTCCGGGCTTGGGTGATCTCTTCCGGAATGAATTCCGTCCAACCTCCCGCTTGTTGATCGCCGCGGGGAGGCGTCCCTGACGGGTCCGAACGAATTACAACCACGGGGCACGGAGCCCCGTGAATCACGTTTTTGACAGGGTCCGGTCTGAAAAGAGCCGGGAGCCAATGGCGGCGCCGGTCGCCCATGATGATCAACGTCGGCCTGGTTGTAATCGCCCTCTCCAAAATAATGTCCGGGACGCGCCCCTCGCAAACTGTCAGGGTTGCGTCCCGGTTGCTTTGGCAAAGCCACGTCACCAGTTTCCCCAGGCGCTTGCGGTTTCCCTCGCTCATTGCCTGTATTGGATTCGTCCGCACCAAGGCCATTTCGAAGGGTCCAATGTTGAGCGGCACGACATGAAGCAGATCGATGGCCGCCCCAAGCCTTTCCGCGAACTTTTTCGCGTGCCGCAAAACCGCCATTGTGGAATCCGAGAAATCGACCGGCACAAGTATCCGCTTGGATCCGGCCCCGGCCATTCGCGCGGGCGCCGCCCCCCTTTCCCCCGGTTTTTCCG
>CAZMLP010000463.1:0-5292 GCA_964566745.1 uncultured Verrucomicrobiota bacterium
ATCACCTCGTAACCAATTCCAAGCGCCTGTGCCAGCAACCGCGCGTCCTCCAGGCTTCCGGTCGAGGAGAATTGCGAGGGGAGCGAAACACCGCGAACGTTCTCCGGCCCCAAAGCCTCGGCGGCGAGGCACGCGACCAGCGCGGAGTCGATGCCGCCGCTCAATCCCAGGACAGCGCGTTTGAAGCCGCATTTGTTTAGATAATCCCGCAGGCCCAGCACGAGCGCGTGATAAACCATCTCCTCATCGCGGGCGGCGGCGAAAGTCAGTTGGGCGGTCGCCGCGGTGTCGATTACCGCGAAGTCCTCCGCGAAACCCGCTCCCTGATGGATCAGCTCGCCGCTGGCGTCAAAAGCCAGGCTGCCTCCATCAAAGACCAACTCGTCATTGCCCCCGGCGAGATTGCAATAAATCACCGGGCGTTTGGCTTTGCCGGCCAGGCTGGCGAGCATGGAGTGGCGAGTCCGTTCCTTGCCAAGATGCCACGGCGAGGCGGAGAGATTGAAGATGATTTCCGCCCCGGCTGCCGCGAGTTCCATCGCGGGGTTCCGGCGATAGCGTCGGTCGCGCCAAAAATCCTCGTCGTTCCAAACGTCCTCGCAGATGGTGATGCCAATCTTCCGTCCGTTAAACTCCACCGGCTGGTTTTCCGTCGCGGGCTCGAAATATCGGTCCTCGTCAAAAACGTCGTAGGTGGGCAGCAAGGTCTTGACGCGTGTGGCCACCACGCGGCCATTTTGCAGGAGGGCGGCGGAGTTGGTCATCTCACGTCCGGGACGCGCGGCGTTTTTACCCACAAAACCGACCAGGAGGCCGGTGGCTCCGGTTTGTTTGGCAAGGTGGTCCAGTTGCGCCAGATTACTCTCGATAAAGGCCGGGCGGAGGAGCAAGTCGCGCGGTGGATAACCCGTAATCGCCAGTTCCGGCACGATAACCAGCTCCGTGCCGGCTTCCACTCCGCGGCGGTAGGCGGCGGCGATTTTTTCGCCATTGCCGGCGATGTCACCGACGATGGTGTTCAGTTGGGCGAGGGCGATCTTCATTGGCGGCTTAATTTCCCCGTCCGTGAAAGGTATGCGCCAAAGAGCCGCGCTCCGTGTTGACCCTCATGCCTGTGGTCACATGATTTCGCTCGAACCAGCCCTGCCGGGTCTCCAGCACATATAAAATCTTGTCGGAGGCGGCAACAATGGGGGTTTCGTCCAGCGGCTTCATGTCGCGGATTTCCTCAATCATTCCGTCCGGCTCAATGTAAGCGCAGGACAGCGGGAGCAGTGTGTGCCGCATCCAAAAGGATGCCTTGGTAGGCGCGGGAAGGGGAAAGAGCATGGCCTCGTTCTCGGCCATGTTCGTGCGATACATCATACCGGCCGCCTGTTGCGCCTCGGTCTTGGCGATCTCCGTGACCAGCTCCTGCGCGCCGACGAACAGTTTGATAGTCGGCAATTTGGGTTGCGCTTTGCTTTCGTCCGGCGGGGCTTGGGTCGTTTGGGCGGCGTTTGTTGGGGGCGCAACGGGTTTGTCGCAGGCGGTGAGCACCGCCAACGTGCCGGTCAACAAAAACGTGCGCCACAAACGCATGGGTTGAAAATGCGGCATGCCGCAAGGGTTGGCAATGCCTGTTCGCCGCCCGGGTATAAAGGCTCGGGCCGAGGTTTTGATTGGAATCGACAAGGGGTGCCGTCACCAACTCGGACCAGCGCACGTCTGACAGAGTGGGAGATCGCTCTGTGCTTAAAAACAATGGTTCCAACCTCGCGCAACTCCACAAGGAGCGGGGCTGTTGAAGGCTGTTCTGGCGAACAGCTGTGGCAACGAAAATCAAAGCGAATCAAGGCGTTTCAAGCTAAAATTGCTAAGTTGCGAAAAAGAGGGGTTAAAGCGCAAGACGTTGATTTAGCCGTGGCGGAAAGGAGGATCGTGACCTTGACTATCAATCATTCAAGGCTGGTTGCAGGACGAGGGATGATGGCCGAGGCATGAATCGTGCTACATCTTTGAGCCAGTGTTTGTCGCAAGGGCGTTATCAATTGCAATTAACTGTGAAAGGCACTTGTTTGAAAGCGACGCAACTTCGTCTCCATGCCGGTTTTTTGATTTTGTTGGGGCTGGTCATTAGCGCGGGGCGCGTGATGGCCATTGACATCACGGCTGACCCGTCATTCCGCCCGGCCTTGAATGGCGAGGTCACCGCTGCCGCTCAACAACGGGATGGCAAGCTTCTCGTGGCGGGAAAGTTTGACCATCTGGGCAACATGCCGGTGGGCCAGTTGATCCGGCTGCAACTGGACGGGACGCTCGACACCACTTTTCAAGGGGGGCTGATTTCCTCCAATGCAACCGAGATAATCCAGGTAGTGGCCGAAAACTCCGACGGAACAATCATTGTTGCCGGAACGTTTACCGCATTAAACGGTCAATCACGCGATGGTCTTGCCCGTCTGGACGCGGCCGGCAACTTGGATCCGGACTATGGGGTTGGAACGTTTCATGGAATCGTTTGCACAGGCGGACACGGGAACGCCTGTATCATCGAGCAGATTCAAGAACAGCCGGACGGATCGCAGTTGGTCCTGGCGAATGACTCAGTGCCGTTTGGGGCGCAATATATCAACACCACTTGGCATCTTCTCACCAATGGCATCCTCGACACGAATTATGTGTCGCCTTCGCTTTCTCCGCTTTTTCCGAGGCAAAGCGACGGAAAGGTGCTCTCGTGGCGATTCGCCTCGGTTATTAACCGGGATACTTCGATTTCATTACAACGCTATTTTCCCAACGGAACTTTGGACGCCAGCTATCAGCCAACGTGGCAGGATCTTCAGACCAGGCTCTCCGATGACTTCAGTATCCTGGCCGTGACTGTAGACGCGAACGACCGCGCGTTGGTGGCTTCTCAAACCAGCTTTCCCGCGACCGGCCTCATTTCAAACCAGGTCGCCCGGTTGCTTTTGAGCGGGACCCGGGATACCTCGTTTCCGCCCATCGGTTTTGACGGTGTTTCAACTTTGTTCCAGTTTAAGGGAAAGCGGCCGGTTTTGCTGACGCTGCGGGATGGTTCGCTTTTGCTGGGCGGCGCCTTTACGAACGCCGCCAACGCCAGCACCGGCGCGAGTTTTTCAGCCAATCCCCGTTTGACACGTTTTCTCTTGAGTGATGCCCAAGGAGTCGCGCGCGTGACCAAACTTTCCCTGCCCGCGGCAGTCAATGTTGGCGCCACTTTGACTCTACAGGTTGATGCGGCTGGGGTGCAACCGTACCAGTTTCAATGGGATTTTGCCGGCCAGGCCATTTCCGGCGCCACCAACCGGACACTGACACTAACCAACATTCAGATTTCCCAAGCTGGCAGCTATCACGTGACAATCAGCAATGCTCTTGGAATCGTCACCAGCGATCCCGTCGTGATCACCGTGCAGGCGCAACCGTCTGGCACGGTGGATAGCGGATTCGCCGTCACTGGCGTGGATGGCTCGGTGAACGTGATGACCCTTCAGCCAGACGGGAAGGTTTTGATTGGCGGAACTTTCACCAACGCGGGCGGCTTGCCGCGCAACCGCATCGCGCGTTTGAACGCCGACGGAAGCCTGGACGCGACTTTTGATCCCGGTGCCGGCGCCAACAACACGATTGACGCCGTGGCCTTGCAGCCGGATGGAAAAATCCTCGTCGGCGGCGTATACTCGAATTTTGACGCGGTGGCGCGGCTGGGATTGGCCCGCCTGGTGCCGGGCGGGGCGGTGGACACAAGTTTCAATCCCGCCACAAACTTTATTCCCCAGTTTTTTGACTACAAACGCCTAATGGTGCTGCCGGGTGGAAAGATCCTGGTGGGAGGCAAATTCGTCTTTGGGACGAATAATGCCTTCAATTCTTTGGCGAGGCTGCTCCCGGACGGCAGCCTGGATTCTTCGCCGAAAATTTTTCTCGGAGGAGCCGGTAGTTTTTTTAACTTCCGGATTGGAAACGTGAACGACTTTGCGCTCCTGCCGGACGGGGGACTGCTCGCGGCGGGATTCCTAAGCCGGGTGGATCCCGGCGCCGTGTCAACCAACGGAGGATGCTTTCGCATGCTGGCCGGCGACCAATTAGACGCCAGTTTCAATTCGCCAATGGCTTGGTGGAACGATCCAAGCGATCCTCTCCAGCCAAAATTCCCCGCGGAAATCATTGCAGTGGCTGTTTTGCCGGACGGCGGCGCGTTCATTGCCGGAAATCAATTTTCCACCGGTGGCCAGCCGTTGCGTCGCACCCTTTATCACATAAAGCCGGATGGCTCGGTGAACGAGGACTTCCTTTGCGTGGTGGATGTGAATCCTGCGGCACAGGATTTTCCGGTGCGTTGTCTCGCCGTGCAGCCGGATGGCAAGTTGGTGATTGGCGGAGCATTCACCAGCCTTAACGGGACCGGCCGCACCAACTTGGCGCGCCTGAATTTCGACGGCAGCGTGGACTTGGGATTTGATCCGGGTGCCGGGCCGGACGGAGTCGTGCGTGCCCTGACCCTCGATGCCAATGGTAATATTGTTATCGGCGGTGATTTCACTTCGGTCAATGGCGTTGCTTCCTCGCATGTTGCCCGGCTCGGCGGCGGCCCGCAGATTGTTTTGCCGCGCCTGACGATCACGCATGGCAGCGGCAGCGCGATTAACGTCACGGTGACCACGGCCGCCGGAACCGCGTACACGTTGGAACAACGCGCCGCGAGCGGAAGCGGCGTCTGGACCACGGTGCGGCAATTCACCGGCGACGGCGCAGTGAAAAATATTGCGGACACAGTGGACTCGACTACGGATCGATTCTACCGCGTTCGCGTTAGAAGCAATTAACCGGGGGCGAGAATTCTTGCCGCGGCCTCGCCGAGGTCATTGACAATCCATGCGCGCTCAAGCCTCTCGGGTTCTTGCGCGGCAAGCTTCGCCCCGTAACCGGTGCGGACGAGGATGCTCTTTCTTACGCCTGCGTTCCAGCCGCACTCCACGTCGATGAGCTTGTCGCCAATCATGTAACTTGCGGCAAGGTCCAGGCCGAATTCGTCGCGCGCATCGAAGAGAAACTGCGGGGAGGGCTTCCGTCCGCGACTCGGTTGATCCGGCGCTTCGGTGGCGTAGTAGGTTTTCAGCACTCGCACGCCATCCTTCGCCAATTCCTGCTCCACATGGGCGTTGACCAAGTGCATCTCCGTCTCGGTGTAGTAACCGCGCCCGACCCCCGATTGGTTGGTGACGATCAAGATCGCGAATCCCGCGTCTTGCAATCGCTTGAGCGCGGCGCCGGTGGCGTGAAAAAAGA
>CAZMLP010000464.1:0-2136 GCA_964566745.1 uncultured Verrucomicrobiota bacterium
AGGGAGATGATGTTTTCCCAGGCAAGTCCTCGTTCCCGGCGATCACATCGCTTGACAAACCGCGCGGATTTCCAAAACTCGCGGCCCTATGTCAACTAACTCGACCGAGTTTCGCGGCGTCACGGCGGTGGCGAAGGCCAACATCTATTTCGACGGCAAGGTAGTCAGCCACAGCATCGTCTTTCCAGACGGCAGCAAAAAAACGCTGGGCCTGATCTATCCGGGCAAATTTCATTTCGGGACGGAGAAGGCCGAGCGGATGGAGATCGTGGCGGGAGCCTGCACGGTGAAACTCGACGGGCAAACCACGACCACGACGTACACGCCGGGCCAGTTCTTCGACGTGGCGGCGAAGTCCGGATTCCACATCGAGGTGGCCTCGGGCATCTGCGAGTATATCTGCTCGTTTATTGTTTGACCGGGCCGGTCAGTTGCTTTTCGCCGGCGCGGAACACCGTCCAGGGCTGGCTTGGCCGGCTCTGGAGAATGTCCTTCATCCACGAGAATTGCGGGTGCGCGGCGAGGAACGCCGGAGCATCGAAGGCAGTCCCGCACGCGGCGCCCCAACGGGCGGAGAAGGCCATTTGTTTCGCCAGCTTGGAATCGACAACTTTGCCGTCGGCGGTGCCGGCCGGGTCGAACGGAACGCCTGGCGAATTCAGGCGGTCATCCAAATCCTTGTGGGCGCACAGGCTGCGACCGGCCGGGTTCTCGCGCTTGAGGTAGGGATCGTAATGGTCCGCCTCGAACTTTTTGGCCATTTCCAAGTCGATCTTGCCGGCGTTCTGGCGCATCAGTTCTTTCCAACGAACTTGCCGGGCCACCCCAGACACCCGGATGTCAGTCTCGTTCGCATCGGTTTCCAGGCGAAGGATTTTCAAATCCTCGGCCACATTGGAGCTGACGAAAAAGCCGTCGGTTTTCTTTTCGAACGCGACGAACTTCAATCCCAATTCAAGCAGCGCGATCTCGTTCTTGTTGACGTCACCGAGCAGCCACGCGTTCGCGTAACCGCCGTTGTTGCCCTTTTTCATGATCTCGCACCATTGCTCGATGGTTGAGGCGTCCTGGGTCGCCCGGCGCATGCGAACGAACTCGGGAATGGCCTTTTCCTTGAAGCCATGGAATCCGCCGATGGTGGTTTCCGAGCCGACGAGGCCGGCGTCCGTGATAAAGAAGTCCGTGCCGCTGTGCACCCAACCGGGTTGGGTCTGCATCAGAATCCGGTGGCCCTTGGCCGGGAGGATATCCTCGATGACGTAATACAGCGTATCCGTATAACCGGACATCGTGTTGTGGCCGAGCACCACGCCGCCATCCGCGGTGGCCGAACCAACCGCGATAAACGAGCTGCACGCGTCCTTGGGCGGGGTGGGCGAGCTGTAATCCCATTTCTTCTTTTCGTCAGGCCACCAGTAACCCGCGAGGTCGATAATCGCGTTATAGGCGACAATCTCGTCCAGACTCGTCTCCACGCCGTGGGCGCGGGCGCCCTCCGCGATGCCCTGCAGCTCGGCGAGGTTCTCCGCGTCCACCCACGGGTTGATGATGCGCCGGGATTTGGTGACGAGCCAGCTCCACTCCATGCCGCTGCCGTGGCGCCAACTCACGCGAGTGGCATTTAATGCGGTGGCGATCTCCGGCGCCAACAAATAGCCGTTCTGAAAGCCGCGCTCCCGCGGCGCTCCCTCCACATGCAGATAAACCCAGCCATTGGAATTATACCGGTAGCCCTTGGCCAGCCATTCGCGTTGCTGGCTGGAAAGGTCGCCGGCATGAATGCGAGGGTAACTGGCGACACCGAGAAACAGGGCGGCAAGAAGGAGAAGCTTTTTCATAATGACTGCTGGTTAAGCCAACCCTCATAAAATCAAGTTTTTCGCCGGTTTCCGAGGGCGTCGGGGTTGATTGCGCGAGGCCGGAATGGGAGGCGACAGCAGTCCCAAGCACGGCTTCCCTGACGGGCGTCGGCGGAATGGGAGGAACGGCGGCGCACCTTGAATCACCTTGAACCGATTGGTTTGGTGACATCGACATTTCTTTCGCAGGAACCACCGTGACAGACGGTTCGGCAGACTTTGGCGAGGGGCTGGCGCACGCTTTGGTTGCCGCTTCCTTGGCCTGTCGGGCCTCGCG
>CAZMLP010000465.1:0-2318 GCA_964566745.1 uncultured Verrucomicrobiota bacterium
GGTCGAGGGCGGCAAGTTGCCGCGCGGCCAGGGCGAGTTGATCATGGTGGTGGACGACGAGGAGGCGATTCTCGAGGTCACCCGGCGCGCCTTGGAGCGCTTTGGCTATCGCGTTGTCACCGCGGCCGATGGAGCCTCGGCGGTCGCCTTGTACGCGCAGCGCCGCGACGAGATTGCCGTCGTCCTCACTGACATGATGATGCCCGTGATGGACGGCGCCACCGCCATCTTCGCCCTGCAACGCATCAATCCGGGCGTCAAGGTGATCGCCGCGAGCGGTTTGGGATCGCATGACAGCCTGACGCGCATCGGGGATTCTGGAGTGAAACATTTTCTGCCCAAGCCGTATTCGGCCGAGGCCCTGCTGAAGGCTTTGCGCGAGTTGATCGCCCCGGGCCGAGAGTGACGGTCTCTCGTGGTAGGGACCTCGCGCTGCGAGGTCCGCAATCGTATTGGAAAGGCGAGGTTGAAGCCGTTCGGAGCGAGGATTTTTGGGTCCTGACGAGGCTTTGGCAAGGGAGCCTGCCCGCAGCGTCCTGTGACCGAGCCGAAACGAGGTCAGGACCCAAAAAGACCGCTCAAAACCAGGCTTCCCGAATGGCCACGATATTTTTTAAACCGCTCTAAAATACTGCGCCTCGCTCGGTCCAATTCAACGCGCTCACTCCGTCGCCGCCTTCTGGTAACGCGTCTTGCGCGTGTAGTCCTCGCCCAGGAAACTGAGCGCGGCCTGCGGGTTCCCCCAATAGCGCTCCCATTCGCTCAAAGGAAATCCGCCATGCGCGCCAATCACCTCCGGTGGCAGCGGCGCGGTGATTCCACCCGCGCGCTTTGGCACCGACCAATTGTGCCACGGACCCAAATCGACCGTGAGAATTCCTAATTCGTCGAGCGACTGCACCAGCGGGATTTGATCCACCGGCGTCTCGGCGGGCAGCTTGTGCCAGAGCCTTTGATAATTGCCCGTCCATCGCTCGCTCAATGCCTGCCAGGTGCCGCCATCGGCGAGCAGAAACCCGCCGTTGATGTGATACCTCACCCAAAGCCGGGAGGCCGCGCGCAACTCGGGAGCCACCGCGAGATGCTTCTTCATCCGGTGGCCAATTTTTCCGCGAAAGAGCGTCCCGTACACCACACCCGGCGCCACGGGCACGCGAAAGCTCCGCAACAGGAGCAGATCGGAGTCGATCATCAGCACCACGTCGTGGCGGGCGAGGAGCGGCGCGCGCAATTTCATCAACCGGCTGTGCCAGATGTTCGCAAACGGGTGGCCGTCGGGAATTTCCGCCGCCGGAATGCGGACTTGCTCGACTCGCGCGGGAGCGGGCAACTCGCCGAAGTCCGCCGGCGGCTGGTCCGTGGCGATGATGATCTCCCTCGCGGCGGGCAGGTTGCGCGCCGCGAAACGGGCGCAAAGCCGCGCCTCGGCCACATATTTGGCCCCAACGCACGGAATGACCACGCTTTCGACGTCGCGCTCCGGGACACGCGCCAGGTGGTTCGCGACCTCCCACCAGCGGGCGGTCACGTGCCACCGTCTCGGCAAAAGCCGCAGCCAATCCATGCGCCACTTTGCTGGGCCATCACTCGCCCGGAAAGCAAAATTACCCGGTCTCGCCATCGAATCCCGCGAAACCAGTCGGCACACGCAAGGTGCGGACCCGGAGGTTGGAAATTGAATCGAGGGCATGTCTTCGGCGTGACGCCCTGCCCTCTCCCCGCCGGGACGCGCACGAACTTCGGCCACTGGGCTTGGTGACATTTGTTTTGGGAGAAGTGGCTCTGGATTATCCGACGCCGTTCGTTTATCTTATCCGTGTGAAGTGGATCGGCGCTCAAAGGGAGCGCCTGTAAAACGGGAGCTAACCGGATTAGCCAGCCCCGATAAAATCACCCCCGAGCCTGTCAAGGCTATGGCTGCAAAAAACCAATCAACCGCCAGATATGCCCTCCTTTGGTAAATGCGCCACCACGCATGTCGGAATTGCCACCTCGCAATGGAAGGAGCCAAAATCCTTCGAACTACAAATCAACCCCGTTTAAGGTGAATTAAGCCATGCGAGTGCATCATGGAAACGCCCTTCGAAAAACCCATCCCCCGCGAAAGAGCGATGGTCGGCCAACGGAAGAGATGTTTTTAGCCCAATTCAAAGCGATTCAAGCCTTGCCGCATGGCCATCGGCGTCACGCCAGCGGACACTCGGTCATCCACTTCCCCTCGGTGCGCTTCGCGCCCTCTGTGGCTGCCGGGGGACGGCTTGGCCATTTTCGAGCGATTCAGCCCCATTCAAAGCGAGTCAAGCCTCGCCGCATGCCCG
>CAZMLP010000466.1:0-3243 GCA_964566745.1 uncultured Verrucomicrobiota bacterium
CTGCTTTGATCAAAGAAGAAGTGCGGCACGGGCGCCGTTGCCGGGTTGACATCATTGATCGATTTTCCCGCGTAGGCGTTGTAAAAGAGCGGGACGCTGTTGGTCAGGTTGACCATGCCCCATCCCTGGTAATTGATGCTCGCGCGGGTGTTGTAATCATACTGGCGGGCAACCGGCCGCGCGCCATTGATCAACAGCGCCTTCATGGCCGCGGGGCTGTTGGTCTGCCGCATGCGCTGCTCGAAAAACTCTTGCATCAACACGAGCATGCCGGAGACCGCTGGGGCCGCCATGCTGGTGCCTGATTCATAGCGGTAAACCGGCGCGAGCGGGTCGTTCAACTCCTTGTCGATCGTGTAGAGCGGGGAGCGCGGGTCCACGTTCCAGTAACGCGAGCGGGTCGAGACAATGAAAGTTCCGGGCGCGACGACATCCGGCTTGAACCGCCCGGCCGAGCCCTCTGTCCCGGCGCTCACGTTGCCGCGACTCGAGAAGAACGCCACCTCGTCGTCACTGTCCGTCCAACCGAAGTAAAACTGGTTGGTGGTTAAAACGTTGGTGCCATCCACCATGTTGGTGAAAATGACCGTGTTGGTCAGCTGGCGCAGATTCTCCGTCGCGCCCACAGTGATGACATTTTTTCCCGTGCCCGGCTGGGTGACCGATCCGGGAATGCCCCCCTGCCCCCCATTGTCGCCCTCGCCGGAGTTGCCGGCGGAAAACACATACAGAAGCGGTTGCGATCCGGTCACAGTGGGCAAAGCGTCGCGCACAGCGGCGTCATAGCTGGCGGAGACAGATCCGTAATTGTTCACTCCCGGATAGCCCCAGCTGTTATTGGAAACGAAGGCGTTGGTGCGGGCGGCCGTCTCCTGGACAAACGCGTCCGAAATCAGCGGGCCAGTCGTAAGAAACACGGGTAAAATGAATATTTTTGCCTGCGGAGCCTGGCCGCGAAAATTGGCGTTGGATACCGATCCGGACGCGTATTTCACCGAGGCCGAACTGGCGCCGCTGCTGGCGATGGTGCCCGCCGTGTGCGTGCCGTGACCGTCCAGATCCTGCAAGGTGAAGGTGTTGGTGTCATTGCTGAACACCCGCCCGGCCAGATCGGGGTTGCTGACATCCACGCCCGTGTCGTTCAGGCTGACCATGATCCCTTTGCCCGTCAGGCCGTTGTAATTGGTCGTGGTCACGGTGTCCGTGGCCACCGACATGCGGACGCGGGCCAAGTCATTGTGCAACACGCGATGATTATAAACCTCCAACCCCTGCACCGACGGAATATTGGCCAAGGCAACCAGACTCTCCGCAGGCGGACGAACCATCAGCACCGGGCCGAAAGGCGAGCGATCCTCGCCAATGGTCTCCACGCCGAGGGCTTGGAACTTGGCCAACGTGGCGTCCCGCTCATCCGGGAAAAGCGTCACGCGCAACATCGACTCCGGCGGCAATGGCTCTTGTTTCACCGCGAGCGGCAGCAACTGCTCGTCGAGCTTGAAATAGGGATCGAACGGCATTACCGCCTGCACCGAGGGCGAAGCGGACAAACTTTGGATCGCGCCCTCATCCGCCCGCACTAAATAAGCGTTGTTCGGGATATATGAGATGGTCGTCGCCCCCGCGTCGCGCAGGGCAGCGCGGAACCGGTCATCAATTACGCCGCGACTTTGCACCACGTAGCTGCCGGCCGCGTTGCCAGCGCGCAAATGAGGCGGCACTTGCAGCGCCGTGCCGTTGGCGGTGTCCAAAAAGGCGTTTTGCAGGAGAATGGCCGTGTCACTGTGTGACAGTTCGTCCACCGATCGCGGGGTATTGCGCAGCCGGAAGGGAAATCTGTTCGTGTCCGCTTTGGCCATGACCGTCGTCTTCGCGGCAGGGTTGTTGGTGACCTTCGCGAGCGCCGGGTAGGGCTTGGATTGTAACGCGAATGCCGGGCGAACGGGCTGGCCGGGCGCCGTCTGCTGGCGGGCCAGGCCGGATTTCTCGCCTTGGAGCCGCTGCCAGCGCACCTCGTCCAAATGCCAGAACCAAGCCGCCGCCCCCAGAAGCAGCACACTCACCAAAAACCACTGACGGCTATTCAAGCGCATATCAAATCATAGGCTTCCCCGCCCGGCTCGCAAACCCGGATCGGTTGGTCCGGACCATTACTCGTTATTCAAGAGATTGAAACTCTCCACCACCACTTTCGGGTTTTGCGGCGTGCCATCCACGCGCAACACCGCCTTGGCCACCACCTCGCTGGTGACCTGGTAATTCGTGCAGATGCCCGCGTAGGTTCCGCTGTTGTAAATCGACGGGGCACTGAACGGCGGCCCGGCCGGCTTGAGCGATTGCCCAAAGGTGTACACCACCAGCCTTGGCTCGTCCGCCTTCAACAGCGAAAGCACTTGCTGCGGAATGCGTTCGTACATCTCGTCCGTGATCGCAAACTGCTGCTGCTGGGGAGCCAGGTTCAAAATCGTAGAAGTGACGGTCAATTCGGGTGTCGTAAGGATGCTGCCCAACGTCGGAAACACACCGCCGGGCATTGTGGCCTTTTGCGCCAAGATGCCATGCACAATATTGGAGACCGAAAGGTTACCTGTGTAATTGTTGTCGTTTGGCAGGCTTGGCTGCACGATTTGCAGCCGGTTGTCGAGTTGATATCCTGCCCGGCTGGCCTTGCCTTGGGCCGCTAACGCGGTTCTGTCCGAAGTCTGGTTGTTGACAGCCGCCACGCCGCCCAACACCGCCGACCACGCGGCGATGTTGGTTTGGTTAACCGACAACAGTCCGCGGGCGGCGTTATCGTTGGGAGCCGTCGTAAAAATGTCCACGAGGCTCCAGTCGTTGGTCGGGCGACCGTCATATCGCCCCACCCATTTTTTCCAGGCGTTGGTCTCGATTGCGGGCGATTTCAAATAAACCGTCTGCCACGGGGTGCCACGATGAACTCGGCCCAGCCAGCCAATGTTCGGAAATTTGCTCGCGGGAAAATCCCAGTCATCGGACGCGGTGATCAAAGGGTCTTGCCGAGCCGGAATGTAGTCCCCCGGCTTGGGATCTTCTCCGGTTATCACGGCATGTCCCCCGAACCATGGATTATAACGTCCATTCAATTTGCCGAGATTATCGCTGGCACTCAGGTCTTCTACCAACTTCCGGTGGCTTGGAATGCGATCAATGGGCTTGAGAGGATCGACCAAATCATCCGGGTGGTAATGCACCAACGGGTCGTTGGCCTGGAGTTGCAAATCC
>CAZMLP010000467.1:0-1789 GCA_964566745.1 uncultured Verrucomicrobiota bacterium
CGAGGTTTCGCTGGTGGCGATTCTCGACGCGGACAAGGAAGGCTATCTGCGCTCCGCGACGAGCCTGATTCAAACCGCCGGGCGCGCGGCGCGTCACTTGAATGGCGAGGTGATTCTCTACGCCGATGTGATGACGCAAAGCATCCAGAAGTTTCTCGCGGTGTCGGAATACCGTCGCAAGAAGCAACTGGCTTACAACGAGGCGAACAACATCACGCCGCGCAGCGTCAATCGCGCCATCGAGGAAAGTCTCGCCACCCGGCCGGGCGGCAAGGACAAGTCCGCGTCGGTGATTAACGACGCGGGCGGGAACTTCGACGTGACCGAGACCATTCGCGAATTGGAGGAGGAAATGCTCACCGCCGCGAACAACCTCGAGTTTGAAAAGGCCGCCCTGCTCCGTGACCAAATTCGCGAACTGAAGCGCGGCACCGGGGGAGGAAAAGCCGGGGAACCCGCGAGTGCGGGCGCGAGTTACGGCAATAAAGGCCGTGGCAAGCGCGGAAAGCATCGGGCTTCAGCGCGATAAACAACTCGCCCCGCGGCGCTTTTCCCGCGCAAGTCGCTGGCTTTTGGCGACTTTGCTGCTATGATGTTCTCCCGACGACTGTCGCGGGCAGTGAGTTGCCTGGTTCCCGTTCGGGCGCGACGGTCGAGCCATTTGTTATGCCATTATGTTTTGGGGCGGGCAGTCATGGACGGCTTGCCTGTCTGTGGGTCGCGGTCCTTGCGGGATGGATCGAGTTCATTGCCCACGCCGGCGCGCCTCTCGATAAACTTTTCTCCGAGCCGGAAGCCATCGCCCGGGCACAGGCCAATCCGCCGCGTGGCGCCAAACGGTTCCGACCCGCGCGCCTCAACGCGAATCTGACGCAGGATAACTCCTCGCCGGCTTTTACGCCGTTGAGCCAGTTCGTGCTCAACCTGTTCCCGGATCTGCAACCGCAAGTTCAGATCACCCAGGTGGACGCGCTGGGTGAGGGACGCCGCGTCAGTCACGGGGTTATTGATGGCATTCCCGGCAGCCATTTCCTATTGGCGGAGAATTCGGGGGTGATCACCGCCTCGGTGTTCATTCCCGGGCGCGGCTCGTACAACATCATTTCGCAAGGCGGCTTCAATTACACGATCACCGAAATTGATCCCGCCCAAGCCGGCGATTGCGGCGCGGACGAGTTGATCGCGCCAGCGAAAACCGGCCACGCCAGCACTGTCACTGCCGCCGCCCAACTGTCCCCTCCCCCTGTCATCGGCGCGCAACTGGGGCCCACCACCGACCCGGTTTCCATCGTGGACGTCATGGTGGTTTACACGCCCGAGTCACTGGCAGGCGCGGGCGGAACGGCGGCCATGACCAGCCTCATTGATCTTGCCATCGCGGAGGGCAACACCGTTTACCAGAACAGCCGTGCGAATGTCCGTTTGCGGCTCGCCTATCAGGGCCTGATTAACTACGCGGAAAGCGATTCCTTTCGCACCAATCTGACGCGCCTGCAGGCGCCCGGGGACGGTTTTATGGACGACGTTTTCGCGTTGCGGGACACCGCGCGCGCCGATGTCGTCTGTTTGATCACGGAGCGGGGGGAAACCAACCTGTCGGGATTGGCGTTCACCTTGAGCACTGATGTCGCGGGCTTCAAAGCCCAGGCATTTAGTGTGGTCAAACGCTCGGCGGCGGTGGGCACCTACATGTTCGTGCACGAGATCAGCCACAACCTCGGCTGCCAGCACGACCGGGAGAACGCGCTCGACGTGAATGGAAAACCCAACGTCCCCGTTTACTCGTTCT
>CAZMLP010000468.1:0-9110 GCA_964566745.1 uncultured Verrucomicrobiota bacterium
ACCGGAACCGCGCCGCACCTCTCCCACCGGAATAAAAAGTTCCGCCTGCTTTGCTTTGCGTCGTCCAAGCGCCATCCCTTTCCGACGCTCCCCATCACGCCTTGTTCAATCATTCCATCGACTTTTTTGACGGGCTGCTAACACGCCAAGACTGCTCTTGGGCACCGTGCCAAATCAGGACGCGCATTTGGATTTTCCGACTTTCGGGCGACCGGAATCTCCAGTTAGCTCGTTCGCCAAAGAGGGGGTCGAACGACTGATAGGTGCATGGCGAACTTTCGGCTCGAAGCAAAAATCGTCTCGCGGGAGAAGCGGGGCAAATCGGTGGTAGCTGCGTGAGGAGCATATTGTGCCGCTGTCCGCGCAATCGGTAGCAGTTCTGCGGGAGGTGGAAAAGCTCACCGGGCAAGGGACGCAGGTTTTCCCGAACCAACACAAGTCGTCCGGTTGCATGAGCGAGAACACGATGCTCTACGCGCTCTACCGGATGGGGTATCACTCGCGCGCGACGGGGCACGGATTTCCACGCGTTACGCCATACGCTGGCAACGAATCTTGCGCGAGCAGGAGTCTCGCCACGGGTCGCAATGGAAGTCATGCGGCACAACGACCCTCGCCTGACGAACAGCGTTTACACCGACCGGACGCAACTGCCCGCCGTTGAGGCCGTCGAAAAGCTTCCTTCGTTCCTCCAACCAAGCACACAACTGCACTCACAAAGATTAGCCGCGGACGGTCCCAGCGCGTCTTTGGCTGTCACGGAGTGTCATGCGTCGAACAACGAGGAAACCCGCGCCAGCATGGGCGATTGTCGCGGTGTGGCACAAGTCGTCGCGACGGGGCAAGAAAAAGACTTGGCTCCAGAGGTAGGATTCGAACCTACAACCGATCGGTTAACAGCCGATTGCTCTACCATTGAGCTACTCTGGAATCCAGAGGGCGGGCAATCTAGCGGTGGCCTCCGGGGTCGTCAACTGGTTTTGCCGGGCGTCGGCGTGAGGATTTCCAAGCCTGCAAAGCGCCATCGTCACCGGGTGATTTGGTCTCGCCGGGCGCGGTGGGAACCGCGTCCGCAACCGATTTCTCCAGATCCGCGATGGCCCGGTGCTCCGATGAATCTTTGTCCGCAGCCTGGCCGACGGACGGCCCCGCAGGAGCAACCGGAGGAAGTGTCCTCGGCGGCGAGGTTGACGAGGAAACGGGTGTGGAACCCTCGTCCAGGAATGGAGCGGGAGCCGGGGAAACTTCAAGCTTGCTTTGACCAGTGTTCGTGGCTGGCGCCGGCAAGCCCGTTGGAGCAATCAACTTGTCCCGGGAATGCCCCAGCACGGCCTTGGTGGGCGTCATCGGGGAAGCAGCCCCGGTGGCGCCGTTGGTGGTGGAAGCGGGAGGCGCCGTTCGCGATAGGGCCGGAAGGACCGCTTCGGCGGGCTCGTGGACAGGCTCGGGAGGGAGCGGAATCGATTCGCAGGCGGCGCGGCAATCCTCGTAAATCCCACGCCAGCGGGCGAACCACTCGCTGTCCTCGCCACAGCCATTGCGTTGCGCCACGTCCGGGTGGCGAACCAAATAGCGCAATAATTTCCAAACCAGCGTCATCCGGCCGGAGAGCACGAGGCAATCGAGTTGCGCCGGCGAATCGAACCAGAGCGAGGTCGGCATTTGCGCGCCCACGCGGGCGACTTGGCGCATCTTGGGCGTCGGCTCCAGCCACGGGGGATAGGGCACACGAGAGCGCACCTCGGCCTGCGTTCGTTCGCGTTTCTCCGCTTTGACCTCGTCCCGCCGCTCCTCCTCCGCGCGGCCTTTGGCGGTTCCCGCCAAATCATACACGAGGCTCGCGAGCCGACGCTCGGCCAAGTCTGGATCATCGTATGCGCGCTCGTAAACGAGGGCGCGGATGCGTTTCATGAACACGTTCGACGTGAGCGCAAAAACGGAATTGACCCGCCGCCGCGCCAGAAACTCCACCTGTCCGACGGTGAGGGATTTGATGATCTTCCAGACGCCGGATTTCACCTGCGGAACCTCTCGCATGTAGGCCTTCAACGCGTGCCGCGCGGCGCCGATCATGCCGGCCAACAGGGTGATCACGATGCCGGAAAAGACGCACGCCAGCGCCGCCACGTCACGGCCCCACAAGCGCCATGCGCCCCAGAAGGCCCCGACGGCCGTGAGCGCGGCGATGATCATGGCCTCGATCAGCAGCATGTTTACATCATTCAAGGTGCGGCGGAAAAACCAGCGGGTGAGCCAGTCACCGGCCTGGTAATTTTTGGGACCTTGGTCCGGCGAGTGATACGGCCAGTCGTCCAGCGCGAAGAGCTCCGGAGTCAATTGATAGACATCCGAGAAAATGAAGAGGTCGTATTTTTTTTGCTCCTCGGGCTCGAGCGGGATCAAGGACTCCATTCCCTGATTGTCGTAAACGCCGCCATCCATCAACGGCAACGCCTTCGGGAACTGCGCGCACAAGCCGTCGCGAGCCGCCCGTCCGCTCTCGGTGTCCGGCCAAGCATACTCGTAGGGAAAACCGAGCGGCTCAAACCCGCCGGGAAAGCACGAGGAAGACGCAATGATGTCCGCAAGGCGAATTTCCCTCGCCCACTCGCGCTTGATCGGGACGTTGCGATTGCCGATGACGTGGTTGCCGGGCGACAAGGTGTAGCGGAAACGGAAGCTATTGCCGGTGCGGAACTCCGTGGCGTTGTAGCACACGTCCTCCAAGTGCATTGCCGGGCCTTCCCACAACGCGCCGAAGGTCCTGCCTTTCGTCAATTCCCCGCTATAAAGCTCGGCGCAAGAGCGGATGACGGTCCAGGGCCCTTCCGGCTTTTTTCCGGGCTGGCCGGCGGCGAGGTTTTGCAGCGCGACGCGCACCAGTTCGGTGTTCGTGAGCCAGCGTTTGAACCCGTCGCGGAACTCGGGAAAAGTCTGACCATCCTTGAGGGAGAGGGTATAGGCCACGCCGGTGATGGTGCCTCCGGAAACGGTGGACAGCGCCCTGACGTTTGGCAGCAGCCCGGCCTCGTGGAGAAATTCCAAAGCCCCCAAATGAAACGCTGCCGCCCTGTATCCGCCGCCGGAGCAAGACAGCCCGATTCGAGGGAAAGGAACCGCTCCATTCATCTCAGCCTTCACGGTTGCAAAATACATGAATGAGACGTGTTGTCAGCACTAGAAATGACACGAAAATTGAACAGGAAAGAGAGCGGAGGCTCGAAGCTGGCTTGTTGCCTTTTCTGGTGTTAGTAAATGGAGATATTATTGAGGAAAGAAACACTGTTATGAAACCTTTCAGTCTTGCGGCGACGTTGCTTGCGGCGATTCTTTTTTTACAAGCGGAGGAGCCCGCCAAACATTCTTACCGCCCGAAACAGGGTTATGTGCCGGTTGAAGCAACTGCGGTCGCCATCGCCGAGGCGGTGTTGAAACCGATTTACGGGATGGACACTATTAAAGAAGAAAGACCATTCAAAGCCGTCTTGAGGAATGACATGTGGATTATCACAGGTCATTTCCCGAAAAGCCATGGGTCTTTTGGCGGCGTTGCAGAGATAGAGTTGGCCAAGACGGAGGCGCGAATCTTGCGATTTTCCCGTGGAAAATGACGGAGGAAATCTTTCAATAACGCCGTGGGGTCGTGATTTCTTTCACGGAATAATCGCGGGTTCCGTGTTCAATCGCACGGTCAAGCCGCGTTCGATCGGAATGAATGCCGTTTTTCCCGCGCCGAACTTTTGCCGGTCCGTCCTTGTGGCTGTGAGTTTCAGCTTGTTGAAATCGGCGCGTCCCTCCAGCGCGCCTCCGGTAACCGCCATGGGAACGCAAACCAGAGGCCAGCCATCCGCCCCCCGCTTATCTCTTGCCGGGCGCCGGGCGGAGAATCTTCACTGGCTCAGGCGTCTTATAATGCCGCTTCAGACCGACCTCGCTGAGCATGCCGCCCGGAACGCGACTGATAAATTCGGGGAAGCAACGCTCCACGCGATCTTTTAAAAGTTTTTGGCCAGTTTTCGACGCCCAGAAATCCTCCTCCAGCTTGGAAAGCGCGATGCCCGCCTCCTCGGGAGTCATGGTCTCGCGCTTGGCGAGAGACCAGACCAGTTCCTTGTCACCCGGCAGACAGACCGGGAACGGCACGAACTTGAATTTGATCTCTTGCTCATCATCCCCCTCGACTGCGGCAGTGGCGTTTGGGTTCACCTTGATTTCGCTGGTGAACTGAGTGCCGTCCGGCAATGTCACCTCCACCGCGAGGGATTTCCCATCGTCGCTCGGTTCGACGGCCACGGCTTTCGCGGCGAAGGACGATTTCAATTCCTTCTCCACTTGCATGACAGTCTTGTCCTCCAAGTCGGTGAGCGGCACGCGCGCGCAATATTTCTCGAAGGCCGTCGCCCGGGCCTGTGTCCTCAACTCATTTTCAATGGCCGCGTAAATCTTGCCCGCCAATTGGGCGTCGTGCGTGGCCTTGGGCAAAACTTGTTTGAGCAACTCCAGCAATTGGGACTCGGCGATTTGCTTCGGATCTTTTTTCGGATTTTTTTTCATGCGCGAAATGGAGCGCGGTTTTGCCAAAACGAGACTCATCGCGCAAGCACCGTTACGGCGCGCCGGAAGAAGTTTCTTTGGCGACCAAAGAATTCGGGACTCAACACCGACCGAAGACTCTTTCCAGCCTCTTGGCCATGCGTTTGCCAACGGCGGAAACGGATGGCCAACTTGGCTCTGGTGGACAATTTTTATCCACTTTTTGTCCGATTGACCCAGCCCGGGACGAAAAACTGAAAAAATTTTCCAATTGATTGTCTCGACGACCGGGATTTTGAGCCAACCCGCATCACATTGCGGTTCAAAGAGATGGGAAGCCGCTGGAGACTGGCCAATCGTCTCCCGAGGCAGGCACAACACGATTTCCCAATCGCCCGACATGGAAATCCCCGAAACTTGCTTTATAATGAGGTCGTTATCAGAGACGTATGTCGCGAGTTTTAATGGTGGCACGCAGTACCGACAGGTGGGGTCAAGCCTGTCGATGGATTCTTTTGGGCCTTGGACACGAGGTGGAAATAGTCCCCGACGGGGAATTCGCCTGGTGGCGGTTGCGGACCAGTCCTTTTGACGTGGCGATGGTCGATCCCTCGCTGGTGGAAGGGGAGTTTCCCCTGGTTGAAACGATGCGGGGCGCGGGCGTTTTGACGCCTGTGGCGATCATGCCATACACCGAGGTTTCGCCCGAGTGGACGCTGCGGTGGTTCGACCAACAAGTTCCCGCCATCCCGTTTGACTTGGAGACTTTATCAACGCATGTGCGAAACACTGTCGCGCCAACGAGATCGGCACAGCCTCTGCTTATTGATTAAATTAGTTTAATTTTTCACGCGGTTGCGACCGCGCGACGGGCTTAGCCCGGTGTCTGTGTCATTCGCGAGGTTCCCCATCTCGCTCTCCTTACACACGGACGCCGGGCTTACTCTTTTCCGCACCCCATGACGCGATCGCGGTGCAAAATTATTTGGGCGCCGGCGCGGTTGTTGACGACGTGGCGTTGCCCGGGTTGCGATTGGGATTCGTTCCGCCACCGCCACCGCTGCCAAACGGACGGGGCGGAGGTTGGGTAAGAAACGCCGCCGTTTCCTTGGCGGCCTTTGTCTCCACACCCGGCTTCTGGAGGAAGCCCAAATCGCGGAACCATTCGATGTAGCGCTCCTGCCATGTCCCGAAGGGAATTCCATTCCGATCTGTCAGGCCGCCCGTCATGCGCGATCCGTCGGGCAAGGGATCGCCCGGATGGCGACCATTACCGTAGATGTGCATTTCCACGTTCGGAATGCCCGCTTGCAACATCGCGAGGAAATACTCGTTTGCCCATATCGCATGGACACGATCCCCCGCGCCACCGCAGGTGATGAAGGCGGGTGGCGTGTTGCGAGGAGTCGGCGGATTCGCTCCGCGCGTGAAAGGCGATGGCCCCGGGTAAATGATCCCCACAAAATCCGGCCGCGACGTGACACCAGCCAGCGGATCGGACGGATCGTTGTTCTTTTTGTCGAACTCCTCGAACTGGATCGCGGCGGGCGCGGCTAGCTCTGCCCCGGCGGAAAAACCCATGATGCCGATTTTGTTCGGGTCCAGTTTCCAATCCACAGCATGCGCGCGCACAAGGCGGATCGCCTGGAGCGCGTCATTCACCGCGTCGGCCTGCACGTTATAGCCGTCCTTCCGCAAGCGATTGCGGAGGATCACCGTGTTGACGCCGTGGTTGTAAAAGAACGGCACGAAATCGGCGCTCTCCGAGCCGACATTGAGGGTGTTGTGCCCGCCACCCGCCGCGAGAATCACCGCCGCGCCCGTGTTAATGCTGCCATCCACCGTGTGCACTTCGATGGACGGGTTGTGGATATTCACGATGCTGTTGATCCGGCCCGGCACCGACTTGCTGGTGTTGTACACCTCGGCTTCGCGGAGGCGCTCTGCCTTCAGATGTGGCGAGTCCGGCGGATAAAGCGTTACCACCACGCCGCCTTGCAGAATGGGTTGCGGCTGGTATGGCGCGTCATTTGTGCCCCCCGGGGAGGGCACACCAATCGGGGCGGGCAACGGCGGCAATTTGCCTTTCAAGGCGAAAGTTGCGGGTGGCGCAAGCTCCTGGGCGACGGCAACGAGCAAAGAGAATAGCAAGCCAGAGGCGACCAAAGGGGAACGGTTCATGGCCGCATGTTGGCGTGCCGGGCACGGGAGGCAAGCGGGATTTGCTCTGCCTTCCTCAAAAGGTTTTGTCTCACTGCGTTGATTCGAGAATGTCTTTTTGTAATCGTTCCTGAAGAATGCTTCGAGAGGATGAGTTTTTGTTGGCCGCGGTGAAATCCTGGCAGGTTGCTTCCAACCAGCTCGATATCGTCGTTGTGGCGCCCTATGTCATACGCTTCGACGACCAGGAATACATCTTTGCCGCTCATCTACCTCACTTTGGTGGTCCGAAAGGGGCGGTTGTCGGAATCATGCCTCCTCTCGAAAAAGTCGATGAGCGGGAAATCGAGCGGGTAAAAGAATTCAGTAAGGTGGCCGTCCATTTCGGATTTTTCTACTCCAGGGCGGGCTCTGGTTTATATGCTCATTACGACGCGGATACATTCAAGAAAGTCCTGCTCGATTGGGGTTATTTTGGGACGAAAGACCTTCGGCCCGCGTGGCTTTCTTAGGAGGAAGAAGCGCTCAAAGACATGCCGTTCGGAAATTCCCGACCAACTTAAATACAGCCATTACTCCCTCGCCCCGGCAAAAATCCCCTGCTTGGCTGCCATGCCGGCGAAGACGCCGCCCTTGCGCAGCAGGTCATCGAACGAGCCCGCCTCGATGATCCGCCCTTTCGAGAGCACAATAATTTGGTCCATGCTGGCGAGGGTCGAGAGGCGGTGCGCGACGCAAACGACGGTGCGATGCTCGGCCAGCTTGTCGATGGCCGCCTGCACCTCGGCCTCGGACTGCGAGTCCAGCGAGGCCGTCGCCTCGTCCAGCACCAGGATCGGCGCGTTCCGCACGAACGCCCGCGCGATTGCCAGGCGCTGGCGTTGCCCGCCCGATAGCGTCACGCCCCGCTCGCCGATGCGCGAGTCGTAGCCCTTCTCCAGCTTCATGATGAAGTCATGCGCGAAGGCCGCCTTCGCCGCCGCCTCAATCTCAGCGCGCGTGGCTCCCGGCTTGCCGCGCGCGATGTTGTCCGCCACCGACTCATCGAACAGGACGATCTCCTGGCTCACCAGCGCCATTTGCAGGCGCAAGTCGCGCATCGAGACCTCCCGAATATCCGCGCCATCGACGCGGATTGTTCCGCTGGTCGGATCATAGAAACGAAAAAGCAGGTTGATAAGCGTGCTCTTTCCCGAACCACTCTCCCCAGCGACACCAAGACGCAAGCCGCGCGGAATCTCCAGCGTCAGGTCGCGCAACACCGGCTCCTCCTTGTAAGAAAAGGTCACGTTCTCGAAACGCAGCGCCTTTTGAAAACTGGCGAGCGGCTTGGGTTGCGGCGGCTCCTTGACGGAAGGTTGCTCCTGCAAAATGTGAATCAACCGGTCCACGCCGATGCTCGTTTGCTGGAAAAGAATGTGCAGGCTGCCGAGTTTTTTGATCGGTTGGAAGAGCAGTCCCACACCGAGGAGAAAGCCCACCATGTCCCCGGTGGTCCGCTGGTTCATGGCGATATAGACGATCATCGCGCCAAAGCCGAACATGCTCACTGTCTCCACTGTCGGGTTCACGAGCTCGCGCGCCTGCGTGCCCTTCATGGTGTGGTGGATCAACTCGCGCGTGAGCCGGCGGAACCGGGCCACCTGCTCGGTCTCCAGCCCGAACGCCTTCACCACGCGGATGCCGGAGAGCATCTCGACCAGCAGGCTGGACTGCGAGACATTCACGTTCAGCGTGCCTTTGCTCGCCTTGCGCACTTTTTTGCCGAGCACGGCCATCGGCACGACAATCACCGGGACGAAGATCATGCAGGCCAGCGTCAGCCTGGTGTCCATCCACAGCAGATAAGTGAACACGCCAACGATGGTCACCGGCTCCTTGACGAGGTCCGAGAGGCCCAGGCTCAGGCAGCGCTGCAACGAGGCGGCATCGCTGTTGAGCCGCGTCAACAAATCGCCCATCGTGGAGCGGTTGAAGAAATCGAGGGAGAGGTCGCTGAGGCGCTTGAGCACGTCCACGCGCAGGTCATTCACGACCCGCTCGCTCGTCCAGGCGAGGCAATAGCTGCTGAGGTAGCCAATGTAACCGCGAAAGGCGACGAGGATCGGGAAAAAGATCAGCCCGCCAAGCATCTGCCGCCAGTCCACCTCGCGGCCGCGCTTGGGCAACCAAGGGTCAAGATACACATCCGTCGCGTGCCTCAATTTGACCTGAAGTTCCTTGGCCTTTGCTCGAATTTTGGCGCGCAGCTCCGGAAATGGAAGGTCCTTGTCCCGGGCGGACGTCCCCAAAATCGCCGCGTCGGCCTGTGCGACAACGGCAGGACGCGGATTCGAGTCCATCCGCTCGACCATGGTTTTGGTCGCCCAGATGAAGCTGGCGTTCGAGAGGCCGAAAAGCACGCCGAGCAGGACCCC